>NZ_JAAKGN010000165.1:0-10230 GCF_011039295.1 Modestobacter sp. KNN46-3
GGAGGAGGAGGCCGCGGTCGCCCAGCGGGCGCTGAGCGTCGACCGCAGCCGCGGCTGGAGCCGTGGCGTGCGGCTGCGCAACTACTGGCGCACCGACCGGGTGCTCGCAGCGTTCCTGGTGCTGGCGTTCCACCCGCTGCTGGCGGCGTTCTCGGTGTGGTTCATCGACTGGATGCAGCGCCGCTGACCGGTCAGCGGCCGCCGAGCACCTCGCCGATGACCGGCAGCAGCGCGGCGAACGCCTGCCCCCGGTGGCTGATCGCGTCCTTCTCCGCCGGCTCCAGCTCCGCCGAGGTGACCGTCAGGCCCGCCGGCACGAACACCGGGTCGTAGCCGAACCCGTTGCCGCCCCGCGGCTCCCGGACGACCGTGCCCCGCCAGCGCCGCTCCAGCACGTGCTCGCCGCCGTCGGGCGTGACCAGCGCGGCGGCGCAGACGAACGCCGCGCCGCGCCGCTCGTCCGGCACGTCGGCCAGCTGCCCGAGGAGCAGGGCGGTGTTGGCCGGGTCGTCCCCGTGCCGGCCGGACCAGCGGGCGGACAGGATCCCCGGCATCCCGTTGAGCGCGTCGACGGTCAGCCCGGAGTCGTCGGCGACCGCGGGCAGCCCGGTGTACCGGACCGCCTCCCGCGCCTTGAGCAGCGCGTTCTCCTCGAACGTCGCCCCGGTCTCCGGCGCCTCGGGGTACTCCTCGACGTCACGCAGGCCGAGCACCTCGACCCCGGGGACGGCGGTGGCCAGCAGCCGCTGCAGCTCGGCGAGCTTGCCGGCGTTGCGGGTGGCGAGCAGCAGCCGGGTCACGCCGACAACGCCACCTGCTGGGCCAGGGTCAGCTCCGCGCAGCCGGCGACGGCCAGGTCGAGCAGCTCGTCGAGGGTGGCCCGGTCGAAGACGGCGCCCTCCGCCGTCCCCTGCACCTCGACGAAGCCGCCGGTACCGGTGCACACGACGTTCATGTCGGTGCCGGCGGTGACGTCCTCCTCGTAGGCGAGGTCGAGCCGCGGCTCGCCGTCGATGACGCCCACGCTGACCGCGGCCACCGAGTTCGGCAGCGGGGTCGCGCTGGCCAGCTTGCCGCGCTCCCCGAGCCAGCTCACCGCGTCGGCGAGGGCCACGTAGGCGCCGGTGATCGCTGCGGTGCGGGTGCCGCCGTCGGCCTGCAGGACGTCGCAGTCCAGCGCGATGCTGTTCTCCCCCAGCGCGGCCAGGTCGATGCTGGCCCGCAGGGAGCGGCCGATGAGCCGGCTGATCTCGTGGGTGCGGCCGCCGACCTTGCCCTTGACCGACTCGCGGTCGTTGCGGGTGTGGGTGGCCCGCGGGAGCATCGAGTACTCGGCGGTGACCCAGCCCAGCCCCGAGCCGCGGCGCCAGCGGGGCACGCCCTCGGTGACGCTGGCCGCGCAGAGCACGCGCGTGCGCCCGAACTCGACGAGCACCGAGCCCTCGGCGTGGTCGAGCCAGTTGCGGGTGATGGTCACCGGACGGAGCTGGTCGGCCGCGCGGCCGTCGGGGCGGGTCACGGGCACCGAGGGTAGTGAGGGCGGCGGCGCGACCTACCCGCGGTCCGGCTCCGCCAGGTCCTGGGTGGCGATCCAGCCCGGGGCGTCCAGCCGCACCGGAGCGGGCCCGACCAGGTCGGTCAGCCGGCGCTCGAGCTCGGCGAGCTGCTCGGCGCCGATCTGCCGAGCCCAGCGGTCCCGGAGCTCGTCGAAGACCTCCTCGCCCTCGCGCAGCATCGTGAACCCGCGCTCGGTCACCTGCAGCCGTTTGCGGCGCGCGTCGTCGGGGTCGACGTCCCGGCCGACGTACCCGCGCTCCTGCAGCACCGCGATCGTCTTCGCCGCCGCCTGCTTCGACACCGACAGGCGCCGGCCCAGCTCGGACGCGCTGTCCGCGCCTGCGGCGATGGCCCGAATGGCGAAGTCGTGCACCGGTCGCACGTCCTCGTAGCCGCGCCGGCCCATCTCGGCCTGCGCCTCGTCGACCAGCGCACGGAAGCCACCCAGCAGCAGGAGCGCCAGGTCGGCACCGGATCGGGACACCCGGCGATGGTAGCCAGCCGGTGGACATGGACAACCATGTTGTCTACCCTGACCGACAACCTGGTTGACCATCAAGGAGCCCGTCATGACCACAGCGCCCGCCACCCTCCCCGGCGTCACCCACCACCACTCGGCCGTCAACGGCACCCGGCTGCACCACGTCCAGGCCGGCGCCGACGGGTCCCCCGCCCTGCTGGTCCACGGCTTCCCCGAGAGCTGGTGGGCCTTCTCCCGGGTCATCCCTCCGCTGGCGGCCGGGCACCGCGTGCTCGCGGTCGACCTGCGCGGATTCGGTGAGTCCGCCCACGGGCCGGGCGAGCCCGACAGCGCCACCGCCGCCGAGGACCTGCACCAGCTCATCGCCCAGCTCGGCGTCGGGCCGGTGCACCTGGTGGGGCAGGACATCAGCGGGGCGACCGTCCTCCGGCTCGCGGCCACCCACCCGGCGGACGTGCGCAGCCTCACCGCCATCGAGATGGGGCTGCCGGGCTTCGGCCTGGAGGCGTTCGCCGACGTGACGCGCGGGGGCAGCTGGCACATCGGCGTCCTGGCCGCACCCGGGGTGCCCGAGCTGCTGCTGACCGGCCGGGAACGCGAGGTCATCGGCGGGTTCTTCGCGGCGCTGACCGCGACGCCGGGCGCGGTCACCGACGCCGACCTCGACGAGTTCGTGCGCACCTACGCCCAGCCCGGCGGCTTCCGCGGTGCCAGCGGCCTCTACCGGTCGATGCTGCGTGAGGGCGCGGAGATCGCCGCGCTGGCCGCCGCCCACCCGCTCGACGTCCCCGCCCTCGCCGTGGGCGCCGGGGCGGGCGAGTTCACCGCGACCACCCTGGCCCAGGTCGTCGCCGGCGACATCCGCTCCGTCGTGCTGGACGGCGTCGGCCACCACGTGGCCCTGGAGGCGCCGGACCCGCTGGCCACCGTGCTGCTGGACTTCTTCCGCGAGGTCGACGCGGACTGAGCGTCCCGGCTCGGCCCGGCGCCCGGTCGCCGGGCCGAGCCGGCCGATGTCATCGTGTGCGCATGCGATCAGAGCTGCGCGCGGTGCGCACCGGAGGTGTCCCGTCCGTCGTCGACCTCACCGACGAGTGCGCCGAGTTCGTCCGCGGCGAGGGCGACGGCCTGCTGCAGGTCTTCGTGCCGCACGCCACGGCGGGGATCGCGATCATCGAGACCGGCGCCGGCAGCGACGACGACCTGCTCGCCCAGCTCGACGAGCTGCTCCCCCGCGACGACCGCTGGCGGCACCGGCACGGCGCTCCCGGGCACGGCCGTGACCACGTGCTGCCGGCATTCGTCCCCCCGCACGCCACCGTGCCGGTGCTCGAGGGGCGGATGACCCTGGGCACCTGGCAGCGCATCTGCTTCGTCGACACCAACGTCGACAACCCCTCACGGCACGTGCGGTTCAGCTTCCTGGCCGGCTGAGGGGAAGCCGGGTTGGGCACCGCCGGTCGGGTGCGGCACGATCCCCCCATGACCGAGCCCGGCATCGACACGGCCCCCGTCCGCCTCGCGCCCGGCGACCCGGCGCCGGAGTTCACCCTCCCGGACGCCGACGGCACACCCGTCGCGCTGTCGTCCTTCCGGGGTCGGCGGGTCATCGTGTACTGCTACCCGGCCGCCCTCACCCCGGGCTGCACCACCCAGGCCGTCGACTTCACCGCCGCGGCCGGGGACCTGGCCGAGGCCGGGCTCGACATCATCGGCGTCTCCCCCGACGTCCCGGAGAAGCTGAGCCGGTTCCGGGAGCAGGAGGAGCTGTCGATCACGCTGGTCTCCGACCCGGAGAAGCAGGTGCTGACGGCCTACGGCGCCTACGGCCCGAAGAAGCTGTACGGCAAGGAGGTCGTCGGGGTCATCCGGTCGACCTTCGTCGTCGACGCGGACGGCCGGATCGAGAAGGCCGCCTACAACGTGAAGGCCACCGGGCACGTGGCGAAGCTGATGCGGGACCTCGGCATCGCCTGAGCCCGCCTCACCTGCTCCGGGCCGGTTGTCCAGGGGCTGGGACGGCGCTGGTCAGCCGGGCTCCGCTCGGGCAGGGTCGTGGCATGAGTGATCAGATCGGCGTCACCGGGCTCGCGGTCATGGGCGCCAACCTCGCCCGCAACCTCGCCCGGCACGGCCACCAGGTGGTGCTGCACAACCGCAGCAGGGGGCGCACCGACGCCCTCGTCGAGCAGTACGGCAGCGAGGGCGACTTCGTGCCGACCGGGTCGATGGCGGAGTTCGTCGGCGCGCTGCAGCGCCCGCGCAAGATCATCGTCATGGTGCAGGCGGGCGCGGCCACCGACGGCGTCATCGAGGAGATCGCCCCGCTGCTGGACGAGGGCGACGTGCTGATGGACGGCGGCAACGCCCTGTTCACCGACACGATCCGCCGCACCGAGGCGCTCACCGCCCGGGGCCTGCACTTCATGGGCACCGGGATCAGCGGTGGTGAGGAGGGCGCGCTCAACGGGCCGAGCATCATGCCCGGCGGCTCGAAGGAGGCCTACGCACTGGTCGGCCCGCTGCTGGAGTCGATCGCCGCCGTCGTCGACGGCGAGCCGTGCTGCACGCACATCGGGGCCAGCGGCGCCGGCCACTTCGTGAAGATGGTGCACAACGGCATCGAGTACGCCGACATGCAGCTCATCGCCGAGGCCTACGACCTGCTGCGCCAGGGGCTGGAGCTGACGCCGGCCGAGATCGGTGACGTCTTCGCCAGCTGGAACGAGGGCGACCTCGAGAGCTACCTGATCGAGATCACCGCGCAGGTGCTGCGGCACACCGACGCCGAGACCGGTGGGCCGTTCGTCGACATCGTGCTGGACGAGGCCGAGCAGAAGGGCACCGGTCGCTGGACGGTGCAGTCGGCGCTGGACCTGGGGGTGCCGGTCAGCGGCATCGCGGAGGCGGTCTTCGCCCGGGCGCTGTCCGGGCACCGCGAGCAGCGGCAGGCCGCGCAGCGGGTGCTGCCGGGGCCCGACCGCGAGTGGGACGAGCAGGTCGCTGACAAGGACGCCTTCATCGAGTCGGTGCGCCAGGCGCTGTACGCCTCGAAGGTGGTGGCCTACGCCCAGGGGTTCGACCAGATCACCCAGGGCGCCGACCAGCACGGCTGGGACATCGACCGGGCCGCACTGGCCAAGATCTGGCGCGGGGGCTGCATCATCCGGGCGCGCTTCCTGGACCGGATCAGCCAGGTCTTCACCGACGAGCCCGACGTCACCACGCTGCTGACCAACGACTACTTCCGCGGCGCGGTCAGCGAGGGTCAGGAGAGCTGGCGGCAGATCGTGGCGGGGGCGGCCCGGCACGGGGTGCCGGTGCCCGGCTTCGCCAGCGCGCTGGCCTACTACGACGGGCTGCGCGCCGAGCGGCTGCCCGCCGCGCTGATCCAAGGCCTGCGCGACCTCTTCGGCGCCCACACCTACCGGCGCACCGACCGCGAGGGCAACTTCCACACCATGTGGGGCGAGGACGGCCGCGAGGTGCAGACCAGCTGATCCGCGCATGACCGCCGGGCTCGCGCCCCGGTCGCCGGGCTCGTCCTGCAGGGCGAGCCCGGCACCTGCCCCGCGAGCCCGGCGTTCACTGCTCGGCCTCGGCCGCCTTCGCGCGGGCGCGCCGCTTGCCCTCGTGCATCGCGGCCACCCGGGCGACCGGGATGGTGTGCCCCTCGGCGACCAGGTCGGCGGGCAGCTGCTGCGGCTCCGGCAGCGCCGCCGCCCACGGGTCGCCGTCCCCGACCCGCTCCCGCGCGGTGCGCACGGTGACGTCCCCCGGCCGGACGTCGTCCAGCTCGTCCCAGCCCACCGGCGCCGAGACCGGCAGACCGGGCCGCACCCGCGGGCTGTAGGCCGCCGCCACCGTGCCCCGGCCCGAGCGGGTCGAGTCGACGAACACCCGGCCACCCCGCTCGGCCACCACGTAGGCGGTGGTCGCCAGCTCGGGGTCGAGGCGCTCGGCCCGGGCCGCCAGGGCCCGGGTGGCAGCGGCGACGTCCTCGGCCGGTGAGCCGTGCACCGGGACGACGACGTGCACCCCCGTCGACCCGCTCGTCTTCACCGCCGCCGTCAGGCCGGCCTCGGCGAGCGCGCGGCGGCACAGCCGGGCCGTGCGCACGACCACGTCGAACGGCGCGCCGTCGGGCGGGTCGAGGTCGAGCACCAGCCCGGTCGGCTGCTCCTCCCCCACCCGGCTGAACGGCACGTGGTACTCCACGGCGCGCTGGTTGGCCAGCCACAGCAGGGTGCGGCGGTCCTCGACCAGCACCTGGTGCACCTCGCGGTGGGCGCGGTCGGACCAGGTGGCCACCGTCCGCACCCACTCCGGCGCGCCCTTGGGCACGTCCCGCTGGATGAACGGAGCTGCTCCGGGCCGCACCCGCTTGATGGTCAGCGGCCGCCCGGCGAGCAGCGGGACGAGCCGGTCGGCGAAGGCGTCGAGGTGGTCGACCAGGTCGCGCTTGGTCACCTCGAGCCCGTCGCCCAGCGGGGAGTCCAGGCTGCTCAGCCGGACGCCGTCCCGTTCTTCGCTGGTGGCCACCCGGTCACCGTGCCGGGAGCCGCCCCGCGGGGCAACCGGTCAGGCCGCCCCGTCCTCAGATGTCGTGGACGGCGGCGTGCCGGGCGAGCTCGGCGGCCGGGAAGACCGATCGCGCGTCGGCCAGCTGCGCCTCGGCGTCCACCCAGGCGGGCACGTGCGTGACGAGCAGCCGGCCGACCCCGGCGGCGGCGGCGTGCTCGCCGGCCTGCCGGCCGGTCAGGTGCAGCCCGGGAGGCAGGTCGGGGACGTCGGGGTAGGCGGCCTCGGCCAGCAGCACGTCCGCCCCCCGGGCCAGCTCGACGACGGCGTCCGACGGGCCGGTGTCACCGGTGTAGACCAGCGATCGGCCACCGGCGGTCAACCGCACGGCGTAGCACTCGACCGGGTGGGCCGTCCGCACCGTCCGCACCTGGAACGGCCCGATCGACCAGCTGCCCGGGCCGACCGGGGTGACGTCGAAGACGTCGTCGATCGGCCCGCCGTCGGCGTCGTAGGCGGCCGCGAGCCGGCGGTCGGCGCCGACCGGTGCGTACAGCGGCACGGCACGGCCGTCGGAGCGACCCGAGTAGCGGTGCCACACGATGAAGGGCGCCGCGTCCAGGCAGTGGTCGGCGTGCAGGTGGCTGAGGTAGACGGCGTCGACCCGACCGGGGTCGATGAGCCCCTGCAGGGCGCCGAAGGACCCGCTGCCCAGGTCCAGCAGCAACGCGAACTCCTCGTGCTCCACCAGGTAGCACGAGGCAGGCGAGGACGGGCCCGGTGCGCTGCCGGAGCAGCCGACGACGGTCAGCCTCATGCCCCGGCCTCCGCACCCGCACGCAGGACGGCATCGACCTCGGGACCCAGGAACCGTCGGCCGAGCCGGGCGAAGGGCTCGGGGTCGCCGGTGGCGAGGAACCGGTGCACCGGCGGCGGGCCCTCGGGGTCGCGCAGCAGGTCGGTCCGGGTCAGCACCCGGTACACGTCCTTGGCCGTCTCCTCCGCGCTGGACACCAGCGTGACCTCCTCGCCCAGCACCAGCGACAGCACGCCGGTGAGCAACGGATAGTGCGTGCAGCCGAGCACGACGGTGTCGACCCCGGCCCCCAGCAGCGGGTCCAGGTAGGACTGCGCCAGCCCGACGAGCTGCCGGCCGCTGGTGATCCCGCGCTCGACGAAGTCGACGAAGCTGGGGCAGGCGGCGCTGGTGACGCTCAGCTGGGGGGCGGCGGCGAAGGCGTCCTCGTACGCGCCGCTCCGGACGGTGGCCTGGGTGGCGATGACGCCCACCCGCCCGTTCCGCGTCGCGGCGGTCGCCCGGCGGACCGCAGGGAGCACCACCTCCACCACCGGGACGTCGTAGCGCTCCCGTGCGTCGCCCAGGCAGGCGGCGCTGGCGGAGTTGCAGGCGATGACGAGCATCTTCACGCCGTCGGCGACCAGCTGGTCCATGGCCGCGAGCGAGTGCCGTCGGACGTCGGCGATCGGCCGGGGGCCGTACGGGCTGTGCGCGGTGTCGCCGAGGTAGCGGATTGCCTCGTGCGGCAGCTGGTCGAGGACGGCGCGGGCCACGGTGAGCCCACCGACCCCGGAGTCGAAGATCCCGATGGGGGCGTCGGCTCCCGATGTCGCAGTGCTCATGTCGGCAGCCAGGCTAACGGCCCGGTCGGACATCCCCTCGCGGCCGGGCCGAGACGCCGGTCACGACCCGGGCGCCGGTCAGGGGCGACGCAACAGCGCCGCGTCCGGGAGCAGCAGCCCGTCCCCGGTCCAGCGGGCGCCGGTCAGGTCCTGGACGACGGCGGGCGCATCGCTGGCCAGCGCCGTCCGGCCGATGCCCAGCACGGTGGCGCCGGCCGCCAGCCCCGCGCTGATTCCGCTCGGGCTGTCCTCGAGCACGATCACCTCGCCCGGGGGGACGCCGAGCCGGCTCGCCCCGGTCAGGTACGGCTCGGGGTGGGGCTTGCCCGAGACGACGTCCTCGGCGGTCACCACGACCTCGGGCACCGGGACACCGGCGGCCCACAGCCGCGCGGTGGCCAGCTCACGCACGCCGGAGGTCACCACGGCCCAGGGGACGTCGTCGAGCTGCGCGATGAGGTCCACGACGCCGGGGACGGCGAGCGTGCCGGCGACGTCCTCCAGCTCGTAGCGGGTGATCAGGGCGGTCGACCGCTCGACGTCCTCGGGCTTGACGAACACCGCCACTGTGTCGGCAGCCCGCCGGCCGGGCACCGCGGCCAGCACCTCGGCCGGGTCCAGCCCGGAGTCGACCGCCCAGCGTGACCAGGAGCGCACCACGCTGGGCTCGGAGTCGACCAGCACCCCGTCGTTGTCGAACAACAGCCCTTGCGCCGGGAGCAGCAGCCCGCTCATGCCCAGAGCTGCCCTTCGAGCGCGGCGCTGGCCTCCTCGAGCGTGCCGGCGTAGGCCCCGGTCGACAGGTACTTCCACCCGCCGTCACAGACGATGAAGACGATGTCGGCCTTGCGACCGGCCGCGACCTCCTTGTCGGCGATCCCGAGGGCCGCATGGAGGATCGCCCCGGTCGAGATGCCGGCGAAGATGCCCTCGCGCTCGACGAGCTGCCGGGTGCGGTGGATCGCGTCGTCCGGCCCGACGGAGAACCGGGAGTCCAGCAGGTCGGCGTCGTAGAGCTCGGGGATGAACCCCTCGTCGATGTTGCGCAGGCCGTAGACCAGCTCGCCGTAGCGCGGCTCGGCGGCGATCACCTGGACGTCGGGCTTCTTCTCCCGCAGGTACCGGGAGACGCCCATCAGCGTGCCGGTGGTGCCCAGCCCCGCCACGAAGTGGGTGATCGAGGGCATGTCGGCCAGGATCTCCGGGCCGGTGCCGGTGTAGTGCGCCTCGGCGTTGGCCGGGTTGCCGTACTGGTAGAGCATCACCCAGTCGTCGTGCTCGGCGGCCAGCCCCTTGGCCACGGCGACGGCCTGGTTGCTGCCCCCGGCGGCGGGTGAGCTGATGATCCGCGCGCCGTACATCTCCAGCAGCTGACGCCGCTCGATCGAGGTGTTCTCCGGCATCACGCAGATCAGCTGGTAGCCGCGCTGCCGGGCGACCATGGCCAGCGAGATGCCGGTGTTGCCGCTGGTGGGCTCCAGGATCGTGCTGCCCGGCTGCAGCCGCCCCTCCTTCTCCGCCGCCTCGATCATGGCGATGGCGGCCCGGTCCTTGATCGAACCGGTGGGGTTGTGGTCCTCGAGCTTGGCCCACAGCCGGACGTCCGGGGTGGGCGACAGCGCCGGCAGCCCCACCAGCGGGGTGTTGCCGAGCGAGTCGACGAGGGAGGCGAAGCGGGCCATGGCGGGTCTCCTGGAGTTGCGGTACCGGGCGGGGAGGCTCCGGGTCAGCAGCCGCCGGCGACGGCGGGGAGGATCGTGACCGAGTCGCCGTCCTTGACGGAGGTGTCGAGCGCACCGGTGAAGCGCACGTCCTCGTCGTTGACGTAGACGTTCACGAAGCGGTGCAGCTTGCCCTCGTTGGTGACCAGACGGCCCTTGATGCCGGGGTGCTGGCTGTCGATGTCGTCGACCAGCGCGCCGAGCGTGTCCCCGTTGCCCTGGACGGTCTTGTTGCCGCCGGTGTGGGTGCGCAGGATGGTCGGGATGCGGACCTCGATGGCCATGGGGGAACTCCTTCTCGCGGGGTGA
>NZ_JAAKGN010000166.1:0-10111 GCF_011039295.1 Modestobacter sp. KNN46-3
TGGGTCCGTGTCCTCCAGCGAGTCCTGGCACTCACCGTCGTCATCTGGCACAACGACCACATCGGCGCACTAACACCAAGATCACTAATCGCCTACGACCACTGACCCTTGGAATAGCTCATCTAGGTCGCGTCGACGTCGAACGGCGGCGGGGTGCTCGCGTCCCGCGTGCGGGTCGCCTGCCCCGCCGGGGACCAGCCGGCTGCGGTCGCTCCCGCAGCAGCTGCGCTCGCGGCGGTGCTCCCCGTCCGGGCCGGGGCGTCGTCGTCGCCCATCAGCTGCGACCGGATGAAGGTCTTCGGGTGGTACTGCCGCAGGTCGATGTCGCGCAGGTGGTCGAAGTCGTCGCCCAGGGTGTCGTGCAGCTGCCCGCGCACCCCGGTGACCGCATCCCGCGCCTTCTTCAGCCCGTTCGCGGCGTCCTTGGCCAGCGAGGGCAGGCGGTCGGGGCCGAAGATGAACAGCGCCGCCAGCGCCAGGACGACGATCTCGCCCCAGCCGATCGAGTCGAACACCGCTCCTCCTCGCACCCACCGCGGACCGCGGTCGTGTCCAGCGTAGGTGGACCGGCTTGCTGTCGGACGACCCACAGCCCAACAGCAGGTGTCAGGCCACGCCCAGGGTGACGTCGACCTCGCGGGAACTGCCACCGCGCACCAGCTCGAGGGTCACCGTGTCACCCGGCTCCCGGGCGTCGACCTCGACGGCCAGCTCCTCCGAGCTGACGACCGGCTCGCCGTCGACCGCGATGACCACGTCCTGCTCCCGCACCCCGGCCTCGGCGGCACCACTGCCGGGCTCGACGTTGAGCACCAGCGCCCCGTCGCGGGTGCCGTCGGTGACCGTGCGGGCGTTCACGCCGAGCGAGGCGTGCACCGCCGTCCCGGTGGTGATCAGCTCCTCGGAGATGTCCCGCACCGTGTCGATCGGGATGGCGAAGCCGAGGCCGATCGAACCGCCGGTCGTGCCGGCGCCCGCCACCGAGGCGATCGCGGTGTTGATCCCGATGACCGCGCCGGTGGCGTCGACCAGTGCGCCACCGGAGTTGCCGGGGTTGATCGGCGCATCGGTCTGCACGGCGCTGATCACGGCATTGGTGTCGCTGCCCTCGCCGGTCAGCCGCACCGGGCGGTCCAGCGCGCTGACGATGCCGCTGGTGACCGTGCCGGCCAGGCCCAGCGGCGAACCGATCGCCACCACGGGGTCACCGACGACGAGGTCGCCGACGCTGCCGAGGGAGGCCGCGACCAGCCCGGACTTCTCCACCTTGAGGACGGCGAGGTCGCTGGCCGGGTCGCGGCCGACGATCCGGGCGGTGGAGCCACTGCCGTCGCTGAAGACCGCCCGGATCTCCGCGCCCGCGACGTCGGCGGCACCGGAGATCACGTGGTTGTTGGTGACGATGTAGCCGCCCTCGGCGTCCACCACGACCCCGGACCCGGTGGCGCCTGCGCTGGCCAGCCGGACCTCGATGGAGACCACGGCGGGCATGATCCGACCGGCGATGTCGGCGATCGAACCGGGCTCCCGGCTGGTGCCCGGGGACACCTCGGAGAGCTGGGTGCCCTCCGCCAGCAAGGGCGCCTCGTCGGCCGTCCGGCCCAGGTACCAGGCGGTCGTGCCGCCGACCATGCCGACCAGGAGCAGGCTCAGCAGGGCCAGCACGGTCAGCCGGACGGAGAGGTCGCGCAGCCGGACCTTGCCGCGAGGCTGCGGCTCCGGCAGCACCGGGCCGGGCGGCGGTTGCTCCTGCGGGTACTGCGCGGGTGCACCCAGCGCAGCGGGGGCGTGCGGGTCGCGCCACGGGTCGGCGGTCGCGTCGGGCTTCCAGAACGGGGCCACCGCGGTGCGCCGCCGCGCGGGGCGGCCACCCGGGGGCTCACCCAGACCGGTGGCGCCGTCCCGGGGGGCGAACGCCCGCAGCACCGCTTCAGGAGGCGGCGGGGGCACTGGCCGGGGCGACGGCACCGGGCGGTCGTCGCCGAACGACCCGTCGACCGCGGCGGGCCGACCGAAGGCCGCCTGCTGCTCCGGCTGGGGAGCCGGGACCGGCGGGGCGCTGGGCTGCAGCCGGGCGTCGGTGGGCGCGAAGGCGCCTGTCGTCCCCGCGGGACGGGCGTACGCGGTCGGCTGCTCGTCGCTCAGGCCGACTGCGTGGTCGGCGCGACGGGAGCCGGCGTCGAACGGCTCGGTGCCGGGCGTCCCGCTCAGGGCGTCCCGCCGGCGGGCAGGCCGGTGGTGGAACCGACGGTGGACGTGCGCACCACGGGCGGGACGATGTCGGTCCGCTCGGTCGGCGCGTAGCGGACGGCGTCGGCCACCGGCTCCCGGTGGGGCATGTCGGCGGTCGGCAGGTTGACGGCGAGCACGGCGACACCCAGACCGAGGCCGGCCAGCGCCCCGGTCATCCCCCGCCGCAGCCAGCGGGCACTGCCGTCGGACCGGGGCGGGGCCTCGGCGGGCGCGAGCGGGATCGCCCAGGAGCCACCCGCACCGGTGGCCGCGAGGCCGTCGGCACCGGCGCTCAACGAGCCCAGCCCGCCGCCGGGGCCGGCAGCCGTGAACGGGATGGCCTGCAACCGGGAGATGAGGTCACCGGGGACCGCGACGTCGACCCCGTGGCGCAGCGCGTCCTTGGCCTCGCGCTGGGCGGCGACCGCCATCCGGCACTGTGCGCAGCCGGCCAGGTGCCGGGCCGCCCGGTTCGCGGCCCCGCCGGAGAGCTCTCCGTCGACGAGGGCGGCGATCGCCTCCTGGGCGAGGTGGCTCTCCGGGATGCTCACGACACCTCCACGGCGGGGACGGGGCGGCCGGGGGCGAGGTGGGCCAGCGCCTCCCGCAGCTGCACTCGACCGCGGTGGATGCGGCTGCGGACGGTGCCGAGCTTGATGCCGAGGGTCGCCGAGATCTCCTCGTAGGTGAGCCCCTCGATGTCGCACAGCACGACGGCGACCCGGAACTCCGGGGAGAGCGCGTCGAGGGCGGCCTGGATCTGCGGGTCGAGGTGGGTGTCGGCGTAGACCTGCTCCGGGGACGGCGCGGAGCCGGGCAGCCGCTCGGTGTCCTCCGGGAGGGCGTCGAAGCGGATCCGCTGCCGGCGACGGACCATGTCGAGGAACAGGTTCGTGGTGATCCGGTGCAGCCAGCCCTCGAAGGTGCCCGGGGAGAAGTCGGCGAGCGAGCGGAACACCCGGACGAAGGTCTCCTGGGTGAGGTCCTCGGCGTCCTGCTGGTTGCCGGAGAGGCGGTAGGCCAACCGGTAGACCCGCGCCGAGTGGTCGCGGACGACCTGCTCCCAGGTGGGCGCGACCCAGCCGTCGGCCGCGGAGGCCACGGGTTCGAGGCCGGCGGGGGCCGCCGACCCGGTCGCGGTGGGCTCGGTCACGGCCCCAGGATCGCAGACGGCCGAGGTCGACACCTCCCCAGCGGGGGTGGACCGCTCGACGGAGCGCTGGCCGGTGGTACGCGAGAGACGCACGCCCGGTCCAACGGCCGGGCGCGCAGTCGGTGTTCCCGTGCAGCGCAGACACACAGCCAGTTGCCAGGCAGTCGACCGGGCGTCGTCCCGTCCCCCACCCGGGCGGGCGGGGGCCCCGCCCTCGCCACTACCCTCGCCCGGTGACCAGCGTTGCCGGACCGCCCCCGACCGGCGGCTCCCCGACGGGCGCGGCGGCCTATGCCGACAGCTTCGCCGCCGAGACCCCCGCCCAGGTGGCCGCCCGCCAGCGGGCCATGACCTCCGCCGAGGCGTTCGGGACCCAGGTCCCGGTCGAGCCGGCGGTGGGCGCGACCCTCTCCGTCCTCGCCGCCGCCTGCGACGCCCGCTCGGTGGTGTCCATCGGCAGCGGCGGCGGCGTCGCCGGGCTCTGGCTGCTGCAGGGGATGCGCCCCGACGGCGTCCTCACCGCCCTGGACGCCGACCCGGCCGAGCTGCGTGCGGCCCGGCAGGCCTTCACCGAGGCCGGCGTCCCCAGCGGGCGGACCCGGCTGATCTTCGGCACGCCCGGCGAGGTGCTGCCGCGGCTGTCCCCCGGTGCCTACGACCTGGTCAGCTGCGCCGGCCCGCCGCTGGAGTACGCCGGCAACCTGGCCGGTCTGCTCGGGCTCATCCGGCACAGCGGGTCGCTCATCTGCCACGGCCTGCTCACCGAGGACAAGATCGCCGACCCTTCGGCCCGCGATGCGCAGACCGTCGCGTGGCGGGAGATCGCCCGGACGCTCCGCGAGGACGAGACGCTGACCTGCGCCGTGCTGCCCATCGGCGCCGGCCTGCTGGTCGCCACCAAGCGCACCTAACCGGACCGATCGGAGCCGAACGAGAACTCCGCCTCCGCCGCCCACGGCCCGCCGAGGTAGCGCCAGAGGCCGAGCCCGCGGGCGGTGACCGTCTCCGGCACGAACGACGCGGTCAGCTCGGCGTGCAGCGCGCGGGCCACCTCCGGGGCGACCTTGTTCTGCACCGTCACGTGCGGGCGGGACCACTGCCGGTCCTGCCGGGTCAGCCACGGGTCGAAGGCGTCGGCCAGGCCGGCGCGCAGCGTCGTCAGCTCGGGCGCCGACAGATCCAGGGCGACGCCGCGACCGAGGAACCGCACGCCTGAGACTGCGACGTCGAACGCCGGTCGCGCAGCCACCACCGCCAGCTCGCGGCCGATGGCCGCCCGGTGCTCACCGGGCAGCGCGTGGAACAGCGTCACGTGCGCCTGCAGGTGGTTGCGCTCCGGCGGGAAGTGCGCCGCCCGCAGCCGGTCGAACCGCTGGTGGGCGGCGTCGTCCAGCAGCAGCGTCACGATCAGCGGTGACGGCACCGTCGGCTACAGGATGGCGCGGGAGCCCTTGCCCAGGACCGTGATGCCGCTGGCGCTCACGTGGTACCGCTCCCGGTCCCGCTCGGGGTCGACCCCGATCTGCGCACCGGGCGGGACGACGACGTTCTTGTCCAGGATGGCGCGGCGCACGACGGCGCCCTCGCCGATGTGGACGCCGTCCATCAGCACGCTGGCCTCGACCCGCGAACCGCGTTCCACGCGCACGTTCGGTGCGACCAC
This sequence comes from Modestobacter sp. KNN46-3, assembly GCF_011039295.1. Classification (NCBI taxonomy): domain Bacteria; kingdom Bacillati; phylum Actinomycetota; class Actinomycetes; order Geodermatophilales; family Geodermatophilaceae; genus Modestobacter; species Modestobacter sp. KNN46-3. The sequence goes on from NZ_JAAKGN010000166.1 coordinate 5,049, forward strand.
CGAGCCGTGCACGGAGCCGCCGTCGATGATCACCCCGGCGCTGACCATCGACTCCTCGGCCCGGCCGCCGAGCACGAACTTGGCCGGCGGCAGCATCGGCGGCAGGGTGTAGATGGGCCAGCGGTCGTTGTAGAGGTTGAAGATCGGGCTGACCGACACGAGGTCCATGTGCGAGTCGTAGTACGCGTCCAGCGTCCCCACGTCCCGCCAGTAGCCGTGGTCGCGCTCGGTCTCCCCGGGGACGGCGTTGCTGCTGAAGTCGTACACGTAGGCGTCGCCGGCCCCGGCCATCATCGGCATGATCGACCCGCCCATGTCGTGCACCGAGTTCTCGTCGGCAGCGTCGACCCGCAGGGCCTCCAGCAGCGCGTCGGTGGTGAAGACGTAGTTGCCCATCGAGGCGAACGTCTCGTCCGGGCTGCCCGGCATCCCCGGCGGGTCGGCCGGCTTCTCCAGGAACTGGCGCACCTTGCCGTTCTCGTCGGCGTCGATGACACCGAAGGCGGTGGCCTCCTGGCGCGGCACCCGCAGGCCCGCGACGGTCACGCCGGCGCCGGTGGCGAGGTGCTGGTCGATCATCTGTGACGGGTCCATCCGGTACACGTGGTCGGCACCGAAGACGACGACGATCTCGGGACGGTCGTCGTAGATCAGGTTGAGGCTCTGGTAGATCGCGTCGGCGCTGCCGGTGTACCAGCGCGGGCCCAGGCGCTGCTGCGCCGGGACCGGGGTGATGTAGCTGCCCAGCAGCGTGGACATCCGCCAGACCGTGGTGATGTGCCGGTCCAGCGAGTGGCTCTTGTACTGGGTGAGCACCGCGATCCGCCGGATGTCGGCGTTGACCAGGCTGGAGAGCACGAAGTCGATGAGCCGGTAGTTCCCTCCGAAGGGGACCGCGGGCTTCGCCCGGTCCTGGGTCAGCGGGGCGAGCCGCTTCCCCTCACCACCTGCCAGCACGATGCCGAGAACTCGAGGGCCGCCACGCATGGACGGACCGTAACGGGTGCACGCGGCGTTCGCTCCATCTACCACCCGCTCCAACCACCTAGGGTGAGTCCGTGCGCGTCGGAGTGATCACCCGGGAATGGCCGCCGGACGTCTACGGAGGGGCCGGGGTGCACGTCGAGCACCTCGTCGCGGCCCTGCGTGGACTCGAACAGGGGCCGGAGCTGGACGTCCACTGTTTCGGCGGGCCCCGCCCCGACGCGACCGGCCACGGGGTGCCGTCCGGGTTGCAGGCCGCCAACGGCGCGCTGCAGGCCGTCGGCGTCGACGTGGAGATCGCCGCCGCGCTGGCCGACGCCGAGCTGGTGCACTCGCACACCTGGTACGCCAACCACGCCGGGCACCTGGCCTCGCTGGTGCACGGCTCCGCCCACGTGGTGACCGCGCACTCCCTGGAACCTCGCCGGCCGTGGAAGGCCGACCAGCTGGGCGGGGGCTACCGGCTGTCCTCCTGGGTGGAGCGCACCGCCTACGCCTCCGCCGACGCGGTGATCGCGGTCAGCCGGGGCATGCGGGCCGACGTCCTCGACGTCTACCCCGACCTCGACCCGGCGAAGGTCGTCGTGGTCGGCAACGGGGTCGACGCCCAGGCCTACCGGCCGATCGAGGCGCCCGACGTCGTCCGCTCGGTGGGGGTCGACCCCGACCGGCCGTACGCGCTGTTCGTCGGCCGGATCACCCGGCAGAAGGGGCTGGTGCACCTGCTGGCCGCGGCCGAGCAGCTCCCCCCCGAGGCCGGTCTGGTGCTCTGCGCCGGCGCCCCCGACACCCCGGCCGAGCGCGCGCAGGTGGCCGACGCCGTGGCCGAGCTGCAGACCCGCCGCACCGGCGTGGTCTGGATCGAGCAGATGCTGCCGCGCGAGCAGTTGGTGCCAGTGATCACCGGGGCGACGGTCTTCGTCGTCCCGTCGGTGTACGAGCCGCTGGGCATCGTGAACCTGGAGGCCGCGGCCTGCGGCACCGCGGTCGTGGCCAGCGCCGTGGGCGGCATCCCGGAGGTCGTGGACGACGGCCGCACCGGCCTGCTGGTGCCCTACGACGCCGAGGACCCGACCGCGTTCGCCGCCGGGCTGGCGGCGCGGATGGCCGAACTGCTCGCCGATCCCGGCCGCGCGGCCGCGATGGGCGCAGCCGGCCGTGAGCGCGTGCTCGCGGAGTTCGGCTGGCCGGCGATCGCCCAGCAGACCGCCGAGGTCTACGAGTCGGTGCTCGCCGCCCGCCGCTGACCCGAGCCGCTCAGCGGTCCTCGGCGAGGACGCTGCGTGCGCGACCGGCCGCCTTCGCCCGGTACAGGGCGCTGTCGGCACGGCGCATGAACTGGGAGGTCGGCTCGCCCGGCTCGTGCGCGGCGACGCCGATCGACAGCGGCACGCCGGCGCAGGCGAGCCGCAGCTGCTCGACCACCGCCAGCGCGGCCGGGCCGGCGTGGGCGGGGAGCAGCAGCGCGAACTCGTCGCCGCCGTGCCGGGCGAGCACGGAGCCGCGGGGCACCCGGGGCAGCCACTCGTCGGCCACCGTCCGGAGCAGGTCGTCGCCGGCGGCGTGCCCGTGCCGGTCGTTGATGGACTTGAAGTGGTCGATGTCCACCAGCGCCACGGACAGGTCGGCACCGCTGCGCACGGCGACCCGCACCGTCTCCTCGAGCGCGTCGTCGAAGCCACGCCGGTTGGCCAGGCCGGTGAGCCCGTCCAGGCTGGCGGCGGAGGCGCGCCGGGCCAGCGTGGCGACCACCAGGCCCATCGCGGCCATCACGACGGCCAGCGCGACCACCGGGCCGGCCGCCACCCCGCACAGGGTCAGGACGACGGTGCACGCCGCGATCGCGGTGCCCAGGTACGCCGACGCCACCGGGAGCGCGAAGAGGAAGAAGGCCGCGACGGCGATGAACAGGTACATGCCGGCCAGCGCCACGGCCGAGGTCGGGTCGGGCGCCGCGCAGACGACCGTGCTGATCAGCGCGGTGCCCAGCAGCACCATCAGGTGGAACGCCGACCGGGGCAGGTGGCGACCCCAGCGGACCACCACACCGCCGGCCAGCAGGGCACCCGGCCCGATCGCCGTCAGCACGGACGAGACGCCGCCGGCACCGCCCCCGCCCAGCAGGACGACGGCGAGGACGGCGAGCCCGCCGGCCACGTACAGCGCCCCGATGACCGGGGCGGTGACGCGTGCGCTCGCCACCTCGGGTCCGCTGCGCATCCGTTCGTGCCGCCTTCCGGGTGAGGTGCCTGGGTCGCCGGAGTCGGACGGGCAGGAGACCGGCGAGTTCCGTTGCGGGCAACCTAGTCGTTGGCCACGAGGATCCGGCCGCTCCCCGGCCGCGCCTCACCCGGATCGGTCAGACGGCGGCAGTGCCGATCAGGCCCTTGCGGGTCACCAGCCCGGCCAGCTCCGCCTCGGTCAGCGACGCCGTCCCCTCCGGACGTCGGGGCAGCACCAGGTACCGCGACTCGGCACTGGCGTCCCAGACGGCGATCGCCGTCCCGGCCGGGAGCTCGAGCCCGAACTCGGCGAGCACGCCCCGGGGGTCACGGACCACCCGGGAGCGGTAGGCCTCGCTCTTGTACCAGCTGGGCGAGGGGCCGAGCAGGGCGATCGGGTAGCAGGAGCACAGCGTGCAGACGACGACGTTGTGCGTCTCCGCGGTGTTGGCGACCACCTTGAGCCGCTGCTCCTGCAGGCCGCCGGCCATCGACAGCCCGACCTCCCGGATGGCGGTGTTGGCGTCGGCCAGCAGCCGCTCGGCGAAGCCGGGGTCGGCCCACGCCCGGGCCACGATGCGCGCCCCGTTGGCCGGGGTGCCACCGGCGAGGAACTCGTCGATGCGCCCGTCGACCTCCCCGGCGGCCAGCAGACCGCGGGTCTCCAGCAGCGTCTCGACGTGCCGCACCTGCGCCGAGATCCGGGAACTGCCGTGGTCGCCGCTCATCGCTGCTCCTCGATTCGGGTCAGGTAGTCCTCCCACAGTTCGACGGTGACCGTGTGGTCGCCCTCGCCGAACAGGTCGGCGGCGGCGAACCGGACGTGCCACACCGACCGGGCCGGCCCGGTCAGGCCGCGGGCGCGGTCGTCGGCGAGCGGGTGCCGCCCGGCACGCTCGACCAGCACCCCGACCGCGCCGCGGGCGTACCGGGGCAGCCGGGTGTGACCGGCCGGATCGACGGCCCGGGTGCGCACTCGGTCGCCCGGGGCGAACCCGTCAGGCGCCGTGGTCATCGACCGCGAGCTCGTCGGCTGTGGCGACGCCCTTCTCCACCAGCAGCGTGCTGATCGCGGCGAACCAGCGCTCGTAGTAGGAGGCGCCCAGGTACTGCTGCACCGGCAGCCGCTCCTGGGCGTCGCGGAACTCGTCGAGGTTGTAGACCCCGCGTTTGATCAGCGCACCGTTGAGTGCGAGGACGTGCGCTTCCCAGTCCGCGTGGAACGGCGGCTCGTCGGGCTCCTCGACGATCGCCGGGAACCCGGCCATCCCGCCGACGTCGTTGATCCGGCTCATGCGGAGCCTCCTGGTGAGGGGTCAGGGCCAGATGGAGGCGACGATGATCGCCGAGACCGCCAGCGTCGCGCCAGCGGAGACCAGGCTGGCGGGGTGGAAGGCCACCTCGGTGAGGTGCTGACCCAGCCGCCCGGGGGTGAGCAGGTCCAGCAGCAGGAACGCCAGCGCCTGCAGCAGGACGCCGAGCAGCCCGAACACCACGGTGTAGAGCAGCGCCCGCCCGAACCCGCTGGTCGCGTTGGTCCAGATGGTGGTGAACGCGATCGCGCCCTGGCCGAGGAAGCCGGCGGCCAGCGCGATGCCGGCGTTGACCGAGCGCTCCTCGTAGATGTGCTTGGCCAGGTGGCCGGGGGTGAGCAGGTCGAGAGCGAGGGCGCCCACCACGAGCAGCAGGATGCCGACGCCGGTGTAGGCGACGGCGTAGCCGATGCTGGCCAGCACAGAGGACCTCCGAGTTGGGGGACGGCGGAGCGCTGAGCCTAGGGCCAGCGCGCACCCGACCCGCCGCCCCGCCCCGCCGGCTGCGTGGGGTGCAGCTGGTCGCCACCGACTCCGACTGGCA
>NZ_JAAKGN010000167.1:0-10071 GCF_011039295.1 Modestobacter sp. KNN46-3
GACGACCCGCCTTTGACCTGCGGTTTCTCTGTCGGGCTGACAGGATTTGAACCTGCGACCCCTTGACCCCCAGGTAGCTGCGCGGGATCCGCCGCCGTTCGCCCTGGTGCCGTTCGTGCAGGTCAGGTCGTCGCCGCGTCCGTCGGCGTCCGCCCCGGTACGCCGTCGTCCGGGCCGCGTTGCTGTACCGGTTGCTGTAATCGTGTCCGAGCCGAGGGGGCGGCGACCCTTCCGCTTGCGCGAGGGAGTGGCCTACCACAGGACTCGGCCGCGCGTGGCTGAGCATCGCCTCGTCATGACCCGGCCGTGTCCAGCAGATCGGTCGCCGGCTCGCCCAGTGGGATTCCTGCGCCCTGTGCCTTCCACGGACGACCCAGCGAGCAAGGGCAGGGCTTCAGGCCGGTGGCGCGGTGGCCAGCTCCGGGGCGGTGAGGGTCCGCGCTGAGTCGTACGCGCTGGGGACGATCCCGCCGTCGGCGTCGAACACCATGACGGCCTGCCCGTCGTCGTGCGCCGGCCAGCCCGGGTCCTGGTCCCGCACAAAGGCGACGTACGCCCCGTGGACCCGATCGGCGAGCTGCTGTGGTGCGCCGGGGCCGGCAACCCGGGTCACGTCGGGGTCATCGAGCAGGTCGAAGGCGAAGGGCACGTCCAGGCAGTGCTCGGCCACCCCGCTGACGGCCGATCGCCAGGCGAAGTCGTACACCCAGGTCGGCGCGGCGCCACGGCGCAACTCCAGCCAGTCCACGACCCTGCGACGGAACATGACGTCGCTGACGTAGCGGCCCATCACGTCGGCCGGGTGGTGGCCGGGCAGCACCCCGGCGAACCGGCGGGCCACCTCCGGCGCCACCCCGAGCGCGTCGAGCACCCCGGCGACGTCGTGCTCCTCGAACAAGTGCCGGAACGCGTGCGCGATCCCGCCGAACTCCTGCCGGGTGCTGCCCATCAGCAGGGGCACGTCGGCACCGGCACCCGCTTGCAGCCCCTCCTCGACCGTGCCTGTCAGCAGGTCGCCGTCCACGACCGGTCCCAGCGGCAACCGGCCGTCCATCGAGCGCATCACCGTGATCAACCCCTCGGCGGAGAGCTTCCCCATCGACGGCAGCCCCCAGCCCTGTGCGGCCAGCAGCGCCTCCTCGGTCACGCCGGCGAAGCCGGCCCGGTCCGGCGCGACCCCCAGCGCCGCGGCGATCCGTTGCGTCGTCGCCCGGGCGTCCTCCAGCGACACGTCGGCCGGAGCGCCGGACATCGAGACGACCCCGGTGAACAACCCGCGCGCCCGCGGCATCGTCAGCAGGGTCATCGCCGCGCCGCCACCGGCGGACTGGCCCGCGATGGTGACCCGCTGGGGATCACCGCCGAAGGAGCCGATGCTGTCCCGCACCCATTCCAGCGCGAGCAGCCAGTCCAGGACACCGCGGTTCGCCGGGGCATCGGGCAGCAAGCCGAAACCCTCGAACCCCAGCCGGTAGGACACCGACACCGTCACCACGCCGTCCCGGTTGAAGGCGGCGCCGTCGTACCAGGGGCTGGCCGGGGAACCGGCCACGTACCCGCCGCCGTGCACGTAGACCAGCACCGGCAGCGGCGTCTCCCCCGCCTCCGACGGGCGAGGGCGGGGCGTGAAGACGTTGACGCACAGCACGTCCTCGCCCGGGACGCTGGGCTCGGGGATGGTGGTGATCTCCATCAGCGCCTTGCGCTGCGGGGTGGACCCGTACTGCAGTGCGTCCCGGACGCCGGACCACGGCGCCCGCCGAACCGGCGCCTGGAACCGCAGGTCCCCGAACGGCGGCTCGGCGAACGGGATGCCCAGGAACGCAGCCGATCCTGCGCGCCACAGGCCGCGGACAGCTCCGGCGGGGGTCTCGACAACGACGTGCTCACCGGTCGGGGTGGGGCGCATGGTGGGTGTCCTCCAGGGGTGGTGGTGTCAGGGCAGGGCGTTGCCGCGCGCGACCGCGCCGAGCCAGCGGGCGCTGGGCTTGACCGTCCGCGCGAAGGTGGCCCGGTCGACGGCGACCAGGCCGAAGGTGGGCCGGTAGCCGGCGACCCACTCGAAGTTGTCCAGCAGGCTCCAGTGGTAGTAGCCGCGCACGTCGACCCCGTCCGCGATCGCAGCGTGCACAGCACGCAGCGCACCCTCGGTGTAGTCGCGGCGCCGGTCGTCGTCGGCGGTGGCAATGCCGTTCTCGGTGACCAGCAGCGGCACGCCCGGCGCGCGCTCCGCGGCCGTGCGCAGCCCGACGCCGACGGCACCGGGGAAGTACTCCCACCCCGTCAGCGTCGTCTCCGTGCCCTCGGTGACCGACAACGGCCCTTCGGGGCCGACGAAGGTGCGCGTGTAGGCCTGGATCCCGAGCCAGTCGTCGTCGGCCGCCTCCTGCAGGAACCGGGTCTCCCGTGCACCGGCGTAGCGGGCGGTCTGCTCCTCGGCGCCGGGCAGCGGGGTGAACGCCTGCGTGGCGACCGCCCAGCCGACCTGCGGGCCGTCCCACGAGCGGACGATCTCAACCGCGCGGTGGTGGGCGCGGGCCAGCCCGTCGGCGATGTGCGGATCCGGGGCCGGCAGCCCGGCACCGCCGAAGGTGGTGTTCTGGCCCAGGTTCGCGAAGGCCGCGGTGATGTTGGGCTCGTTGATCGTGCAGACGTAGGGGACGTCGCGGGCGACGACCGGCTCGACGAACTCGGTGAACCGCGCGAAGCGGTCGGCTGCATCGGCCGCCGCCCACCCGCCCCGATCGGCGAACCACTGCGGCAGGGTGAAGTGGTTGAGGCTCACGTTGGGCACGACGCCGGCCTGCAAGCAGGTGTCGACCATCCGCCGGTAGTGGTCGCGGGCGGCGCGGGAGAACTCCCCCGGAGCCGGCTCGATGCGGCTCCACTCCAGGCTGAACCGGTAGGAACCCAGTCCGAGGTCGGCCACGATCGCGACGGCCTCGGGGTAGCGGTGGTAGCTGTCGCAGGCGTCGCCGCTGGGCTCGGTCATGAACGTGCCGGGGGCGTGCTCCCGGGCCCACCAGTCGTTGTTGACGTTGCCGCCCTCGATCTGATGCGAGGAGGTGGCGGCGCCCCAGAGGAAGCCGTCGGGGAACCGCAGGACCCTGGGCTGGTCCGCGCTGGTCATGCCCGACCGTGCACCTGGAACTTGGCGTACATGTCCTCGAACATCAGCCGGTTGTCCAGCTGGGTGTAGACCCGCATCGGCCGCGCACCGGGAACGGGCGTGTACTGCCCCTCCGGGGTGATCCCGGGCGTCTCCCGGGTGACGTACCGGCTGGACGAGGGATCCGGCTCGAACGCCGACTGCAGCGCCGTCAGCAGCACCAGCGGGCTGTCGCCGAGGATGTAGGTCTCCCCCAGGTCGAACCCGTGCTGCCCGGCCATGGTCCGGACCCCATCCAGGGCCTCGTACAGCCATGCCCCCAGCGCACCGGCACCGCCCAGCCGCAGCTGCAGTTCGGCGAAGGAGGCGAGCGTCTGCCGGTAGGCGTCCCGGGGCACCAACCAGACGGGGATCGTCGAGTCGCCGAACACGATCGAGGCGGCCAGCACGTCGATGAGCAGGTTGTACTCGATCGGCATCGCACCGGGCGGCGGCTCCGCCAGACCCGGGTGTTCCGGGCCACCGATCCACACCAGCGTGAGCCGCTCGGCAATCCGCGGATCGAGCAGCCAGGCGCTGGCCACCTCGGTGAGCCCGCGCCGGCGCAGACGAAGAGCGGGGTGTCGACGTCGGAGCGCATCGCCTCGGCGACCAGCGCCTCCGCGGCTGCCGACCGGACGGGCGTGGCCCGGTCGACCAGCCCGACATTGGACCCGGCGAGCACCGGGACGTCGTCGCGGCCGGCCAACGCGAGCACCTCACGAGCCCGCGCCGCGGCGTTGTCGGCGGTGGTGCCGGAGGGGTCGAAGGGGTCACCGGGCCGCAGATGCGAGCCGATGACCAGCCCCAGGTCGACCGACGGGGACAGCGCGTGGTGCGCCAGCTGGACCAGCCCGTCCGGATCGCCGCTGAGGTCGTTGTCGACGATGACGCGCAGCCGTGGGCGGGCCGATGCGGTCACGGAGGCGCCCTCAGAGCTCGACGGTGAGCAGCGACTGGACGTAGCGGCGAACCTCGGCCGCCATGTCCACCGAACGCCGGTCGAGCAACCACTGCACCTGCAGCCCGTCCATCAGCGCGACCAGCTGGCGCGCTGCGCTGGCGGGCTCGGTGCCGGGTCGCAGGTCACCGGCCGCATCGACCGCCACGAAGGCGTCGGTGATGTACCGGATGACCCAGGTGTACCGGTCGACGAAATAGCCGTGGACCGGATGGTCCAGCGCGGTCGCCTCCGCCGCCAGCACGGTGAAGAGCTCGACGAGTTCCGGCGTGCTGGCGTTGTACTCGACCAAGTTCAGCAGCGCGCGGATCTGGTCCAGACCGGCGACCGCCTCGAAGTCGAACCGCTGTCGGGACTGCTCGTCGCGCCAGGCAAGCACTGCCTCGAGCAGGTGCGTCTTGCTCGGGAAGTGGTGCAGCACGCCGGCCTGGCTCAGCCCCACCCGCTCGGCGACGTCGCGCAGCGAGCCCTTGTGGAAGCCGGCAGAGGAGAAGACCTCGACGGCGGCGTCCAGGATTTCCTGCCGGCGCGCCGCGGTCTTGGCGTACTCACCGCGTGGCCTGGATGTGATCGCCGTCATGGCCGCACCGTAGCGCGAAACATTTTCAAAACAAACCTAGTGGTCGGTAGGTTTTCCGGCTACGTTGTGCGCCACGTCACCCCGGTGGGGGGTGCGCTCCCCCGGAGGTTCCACCGTGCTCGGAAACAAGAGGGTTGGCATCGCCGCCATCGCCCTGGCCGCCTCGTTGGTGATGACCGCCTGCGGGTCCAGTGACGGCGGCGGCAGCGACGGCGGCGCAGAGGGCGGGGGCACCCTCACCCTGGGCTCCATCTTCGCGCCGCAGACGCTCGCGGCCAGCGGTGCCGAGTGGGCCAACGTCTCCCCGTACATCCAGTCGGTCTACGACTCGCTGCTGCGCGAGACGCCGGACGCCGAGGTGGAGCCCTGGCTGGCCACCGAGTGGTCCTACAACGAGGACAAGACCGTCCTCACCATGCAGCTGCGGGACGACGTCACGTTCACCGACGGCGAGAAGTTCACCGCCGACGTGGCTGCCCAGAACCTGCTCCGTTTCAAGGCCGGCACCTCGCCCAACGCCTCGTTCCTGGCCAGCGTCGCCGACGCCAAGGCCACCGACGAGTACACCCTCGAGATCACGCTGACCGCACCGGACCCGGCGCTGCTCAACTACCTGGCGCAGAACGCCGGCGCCCAGGCCAGCCCGGCGACCTTCGCTGCGCCCGACGCCGCCACGGACCCGGTCGGCTCGGGTCCCTACATCTTCAACGCCGACCGGACCGTCGTGGGCTCGAGCTACGTCTTCGACCGGAACCCGGAGTACTGGGCCGGCGCGGAGGAGCAGCACTACGACCAGGTCGTCATCAACGTCCTGGACAACCCCCAGGCCCAGCTGAGCGCCATCCAGGGTGGTCAGGTCAACGGCCTCAACCTGTTCGACAACTCGGCCCTCGACCAGATCGAGGGCGCGGGCTTCACCGCCTACCCGCACGAGCTGGACTGGCAGGGCCTGATCCTCTTCGACCGGGCGGGCACGATGGCCCCCGCGCTCGGTGACGTGCGGGTCCGCCAGGCGATCAACCACGCGGTCGACCGCGACGCCCTGCTCAAGGCGGTGGTCCAGGGCTACGGCACTGCGACCACCCAGGTCTTCGACGAGAGCTCGGCGGCGTACGTCGAGGAGCTCGACGAGCGCTACCCCTACGACCCGGAGCTGGCCAGGGAACTGCTGGCCGAGGCGGGCTACGCCGAGGGCTTCACGCTCTCCATGCCCAACGTCAACCTCGGCAGCACGACGGCGGCCGACCTGACCGCCCAGTACCTCGGGGACGTCGGCATCACCGTGCAGTACGACCAGCTCTCGCTGCAGGAAGCCATCGCCGCCCTGTTGGCACCCAAGTACCCGGCGTCGTGGATCCAGTTGCAGTCGGACCCGACCGCCTGGCAGCTGGCCAACTTCGCGCTCACGCCGACCGCGTCGTGGAACCCGTTCCGCGTCGAGGACCCAAAGGTCGCCGAGCTGGTCTCGACGCTGCAGAGCGGCACGGAGGAGGAGGCCGAGCAGGCCGGCCAGGAGCTCAACGAGTACATCGTCCAGCAGGCCTGGTTCGCGCCGTACTACCGCGTCGAGAGCACCTTCGTCGCCGACGGGGACACCGACGTGGTGCACCAGAGCAACAACGCCTACCCGCTCCTGCAGTACATCACGCCCAAGGGCTGACCCGAGCAGGGATGGGCCGCCACCCCTGGGCGGCGGCCCATCCCGTCCACCTCCTCCTTCCTGACCCCCTGGGGAATCCTGTGCTTCGTTTCGTGCTCCGGCGTCTGGTCTCCGGTGTCGTCCTGGTGGGCGTCCTGTCCACGCTCGCCTTCTTCCTGCTGTACGCCGGCAGCGGGGACATCGCCCGCACGATCCTGGGCCAGCAGGCGACGCAGGAGACCGTGGACCGGCTGACCCAGCAGCTCGGCCTGGACCGCCCGGTCCTGAGCCGGTTCGGCCAATGGGTGTCCGGCGCCGTCCGTGGCGACTTCGGCACCTCCTGGTTCACCAGCCAGCCGGTCACCGACGCGATCCTCAGCCGCCTCGCCGTTACCCTGTCCCTCGTCATCGGCGCGACGGTCGTGACCGCGATCGTGGCAGTCGTGCTCGGGGTCCTGGCCGCCACCCGCGGCGGGGTCGTCGACCGCGTCGTCCAGATCGGGTCCGTGGTCGCCGCTGCGGTCCCCGGCTTCCTGGTGGCCATCGGACTGGTCATGGTCTTCGCCATCAGCCTCCGCATCTTCCGGCCGACCGGGTACGAGGCGTTGGCCGACTCCCCCACCGGCTGGCTGGCCACCGTCACGCTGCCGGTGATCGCGCTCTCGCTGGCCAGCATCGCGGGTGTCGCGCAGCAGATCCGCGGCGCGATGCTGGACGCGCTACGCAAGGACTACGTGCGCACGCTGCGCAGCCGCGGGCTGCCGGAGAGCCGGATCGTGTACGAGCATGTGCTCCGCAACGCCGCCGGTCCCGCGCTGTCGGTCCTGGGCCTGCAGTTCATCGGCCTGCTCGGCGGCGCGGTCATCATCGAGCAGATCTTCGCCATCCCGGGCCTCGGTCAGGTCGCCGTCGGCGCGACCGCCCGGGGCGACATCCCGCTGGTGATGGGCCTGGTCGTCGTGACCGCCGTCATCGTCGTCGTCCTGAACATCATCGTCGACCTGCTGCAGGGTTGGCTGAACCCGAAGGTGCGCCAGTCATGACCGAGACACTGACCTCCGCCCAGGTGCCGCCGGTCGCAGGGAGCGCCTCGGCCGCCCGCACCTCGCTGTGGCGCCGCCTGGTCAAGAACCCGCTCGGTGTGGCATCCCTGGCGTTCCTGGTGCTGGTCGCGCTCCTCGCGGCCCTGGCCCCGGTGCTCGCACCCACCGACCCTGCCGTTCCCTCGGCGGTGGACGTCCTTGCCCCGCCGGGGGGCGACTACCTCCTGGGCGCCGACGGCTCGGGCCGGGACATCCTGAGCCGACTGCTGTACGCCTCCCGGCTGAGCCTGCTCGGTGGGCTGCTCGCGCTCACCGTCGCCGCCGCCCTGGGCATCACCTCCGGCCTGGTCGCCGGCTACTACAGCCGGTGGTTCGAGACGGTGTCCTCGTGGGTCGCAGGCCTGCTGCAGGCATTGCCCGGGATCGTGGTACTTCTGGCCGCGCGCGCGGTGCTCGGCCCCTCGATCTGGACGTCGATGGTCATCTTCGGGATCCTGCTGTCCCCGGCCTTCTACCGGGTGGTCTCCGCCGCGGTCTCCGGCGTGCGGCACGAGCTGTACGTGGACGCAGCCCGGGTGTCGGGGCTGAGCGACGAGCGGATCATCGCCCGCCACGTGCTCACCGTGGTGCGCGCGCCGGCGATCATCCTGGCCGCCGGCATCGCCGCGATCGTCATAGCCATCCAGGCGGGGCTGGACTTCCTCGGCCTGGGCGACCCGACCCGGCCGACCTGGGGCGGCATGCTCAGCGACGCCTTCGCCAACATCTACCGCGCGCCGCTGATGCTGCTGTGGCCGAGCCTGGCCATCGGGCTGACCTGCATTGCGCTGGCCCTGCTGGGGAACGCGCTGCGCGACGTGCTGGAGCGCACGAGCACCCCGAAAAAGCGCCGCCGGGGCGCGGCGCCGGCGACCGTGGAGGTGCGCAGCGAGCCGGTGGTCGTGCACGACGAGCTCCCCGGCACCGGTTCCGGCGAGGAGTTGCTGCACGTCGACGGGCTGTCGATCGGCTACGACCAGCCCGACGGCTCCCTCACGACGGTCGTCGAGGACGTCGACCTCACCGTCCGGCGCGGCGAGGTGCACGGCCTCGTCGGGGAGTCCGGCTCGGGCAAGACCCAGACGGCGTGGTCGATCCTGCGGCTGCTGCCCCCAGGCGGCCGCATGGTCAGCGGCGCCATCGAGTTCGAGGGCGAGGACCTGGCCAAGCTCTCCGAGAAGGCGATGACCCGCCTGCGCGGCCGCAGGATCGCCTACATCCCGCAGGAGCCGATGTCGAACCTGGACCCGGCCTTCTCCATCGGCCACCAGCTCACCGAGCCGATGCGGGTGGCCCTCGGCATCAGCCGCGCCGAGGCCAAGGGGCGGGCACTGGACCTGCTCGCGCGGGTCGGCATCACCGATCCGCAGCGGACCTTCGCGGCCTATCCGCACGAGATCTCCGGCGGCATGGCGCAGCGCGTCCTCATCGCCGGCGCCGTCTCCTGCAACCCCGACCTGCTCATCGCTGACGAGCCGACCACCGCCCTCGACGTCACCGTCCAGGCCGAGGTACTCGATCTGCTCCGCGACCTGCAGTCGGAGTTCCACATGGGCGTCCTGCTGGTCACCCACAACTTCGGCGTGGTTGCCGACCTCTGCGACCGGGTCTCGGTGATGCGCAACGGCCGGATCGTCGAGACCGGCCCGGCCCGGTCGATCTTCGCCGACCCCCGGCACGCGTACACCCGCTCGCTGTTCGCCGCGGTCCTCGAGGACGCCGAGCCCCGCGGCGAGCTGACCACCGTCCCCGTCGCCACCCGCGAAGGAGCCCATTCATGAGCGACCGCCTGCTCGAGGTCGAGGACCTGGTCGTCGAGTACCCGGTCAAGGGCCGGCGCGCCGCGCCGCTCCGCGTGCTGAAGGACGTCTCGGTGGACATCCGCGCCGGCGAGTGCGTGGGCCTGGTCGGCGAGTCGGGCTCGGGCAAGACCACCCTGGGCCGCGCAGTGCTCGGACTGGCCCCGGTGACCGGGGGCAGCATCCGGTACGGCGGCCGCGACATCAGCCACCTGTCCCGCAGGGAACGGCGCGCGCTGTCGGCCGACATCCAGGTGGTCTTCCAGGACCCCTACACGTCGCTGAACCCGGCGATGACGATCGAGCAGATCCTCGCCGAACCGCTCACCGTCCGGGATGTCGACCGCGCCGAGGCCAGGCGCCGGGTGCGCGACCTGCTCGACCAGGTGCAACTGCCGGCCGACGCCGGCAACCGGCTGCCACGCGAGTTCTCCGGTGGGCAGCGGCAGCGGATCGCGATCGCCCGGGCGCTGGCGCTGGAGCCTCGGCTGATCGTCTGCGACGAGCCGGTCTCCGCCCTGGACCTCTCCACCCAGGCCCGGGTGCTGGAACTGTTCAAGGAGATCCAGGAGCGCACGGGGGTCGCCTACCTCTTCGTCTCCCACGACCTGGCCGTCGTACGGCACCTGTCGCACCGGGTCGCGGTCATGTACCGCGGCGAGATCGTGGAGTGGGGCGACGGCGACCAGGTCACCAGCCGGCCCCAGCACCCTTACACCCAGAAGCTGCTGCTGGCAGCTCCCGTGCCCGACCCCGTGAAGCAGCAGCAGCGCCGCGCGGAGCGCCGGCGCCTGCTGACCGCCCAGCGTCAGGCCGGCCAACCCGCCGGCGCCCTGAGCTGACCAGTCCTCCCCCGCCACCC
>NZ_JAAKGN010000168.1:0-10047 GCF_011039295.1 Modestobacter sp. KNN46-3
GGCTGGGCGCCGACGGCGGCGCGGACGAACTGGTGGAGGCCGCCACCGGTGTGCTGAACCTGGGCACCGGGGTGGAGGTGACCACCGACTCGGTGTTCCAGATCGGGTCGATCACCAAGGTCTGGACCGCGACGCTGGTGATGCAGCTGGTCGACGAGGGCAAGCTCGACCTGGACGCCCCGCTGGTCGAGGTGCTGCCGGAGCTGCAGCTCGGCGACCCCGACGTCGCCAAGCAGGTCACCATGCGGCACCTGCTGACCCACACCAGCGGCATCGACGGCGACGTCTTCACCGACACCGGCCGCGGCGACGACGCCCTGGAGCGCTACGTCGCCGGGCTCGGCGACGTGGCACAGCTCTTCCCACCCGGCGAGCAGTTCTCCTACAACAACGCCGGCTACTGCCTCCTCGGCCGGCTGGTGGAGGTGCTGCGCGGCAAGCCGTTCGACGAGTGCCTGGCGGAGCGCCTGTTCACCCCCCTCGGCCTCACCCACGCCGCGGCCAGCCCGTACGAGGCGATCGTCCACCGGGTCGCGGTCGGCCACGTGCGCCCCGAGCCGGAGGCCGCGGAGGTGCCGGCGCCGATGTGGGCGATGGCCCGGTCCAACGCCCCGGCCGGCTCGATGCTGTCGATGCGGGCGCGGGACCTGCTCGCCTTCGCCCGGATGCACCTGGAGGCGGGCAAGGCCGCCGACGGGTCGAGCGTCCTGGACGCCGGCACGGTCGCGGCGATGCAGGAACGCCAGGTGGAGCTCCCCGACATCCGGGTGATGGGTGACGCCTGGGGGCTGGGCTGGGAGCTGTTCGACGGCCAGGGCACCCCGGTCATCGGGCACGACGGCAACACGATCGGCCAGGCCTCGTTCCTGCGGGTCCTGCCCGAGCAGGGCGTCGCCGTCGTGCTGCTCACCAACGGCGGGGACCCCTACGGGCTGTACCGGGACGTCGTGGGCCACGTGCTGCGTGAGCTGGCCGACGTGCAGCTGCGGGCGCTGCCGGTGCCGCCGGTCGACCCGCCCCGGGTCGACGCGACGCGGTACGCCGGCACGTACAGCAGCCGGGTGGCCGACCTGGTCGTCAGCCAGGACGACGACGGCCGGATCTGGCTGGAGATGCGCCCCAAGGACATCGCCCTGGAGATGGGCGAGCAGCCCGAGCGCAGCGAGCTGGTCTCCTTCGCCCCGGACACGCTGATCCCGGTGCAGGCCCAGTCCGGCCTGCACGTGCCCTTCGCCTTCCTCGGCGACGACGGCGCCGGGCACGCCCGGTTCATGCACATCGGCCGCGCCGTCCCGCGGGTCGCCGGATGACACCGCTCGGACGGCTCGTCACCCACGACGAGCCGGTGCGGTCGGCCTCGTCCGCCCGGACGAAGAACCTGCGGCTGTCGCGCGGCAGCCTTCTCGCAATCGCCGCATCAGGAGAGGACACACCATGAGGCTCATCCGGACCGGCGTCGGCGTCTCCGCCGCCACGCTCCTCCTCGCCGGGTGCGGCGGTGGAGACGACGGGGGTGGCGGCAGCGGGGAGGTCGTGGACGGCGGCACCTTCACCATGGCGCTGTCCTCCGACCCGGGGAACCTCGACCCGCAGGCCTCGGCGGCCAGCGACCTCTTCCAGCTCAGCCACTTCGCCTACGACTCCCTGGTGTTCATCGACAGCGAGGGGGAGGTCGTCTCGGGGATCGCCGAGGACTGGACGGTCGACGCCGAGACCGTCACCCTGACCATCGGCGACGACGTCACCTGCTCCGACGGCTCGCCCTTCACCGCGAGCGACGCGGCGGCGAACCTCAACTGGATCGCCGACCCGGCCAACCAGAGCCCCTTCCTCGGGGTCTTCGTGCCGGCCGGCGTCGAGGCCACCGCGGAGGACGCCACCGGCACCGTGACCATGGACCTGGCCGGGCCCGCGCCCTTCGTGCTGGAGGGCCTGGCCGGCGTCCCGATGGTCTGCGCCGCAGGCCTGGAGGACCGCGACCAACTGGCCGCGGAGACCCTCGGCACCGGGCCCTACGAGCTCACCGAGGCCGTCCCCAGTGACCACTACACCTACACCGTGCGTGAGGGGTACACCTGGGGCCCCGACGGCGCCGGCACCGACGTCGAGGGCATGCCCGACGAGATCGTGGCCCAGGTCGTCGGCAACGAGACCACCTCGGCGAACCTGCTGCTGTCCGGAGGGCTCAGCGCCGCGCAGATCCTGGGTCCGGACGCCGAGCGGCTGGCGGAAGAGGGCCTGTTCGACGCGACCGTCACCGCGGTGCTCGGCGAGATGTGGTACCACCACGGCGAGGGCCACCCCACGGCCGACCCGGCGGTGCGGATGGCTCTGACCCAGGCGGTCGACCTGGACCAGCTGGCCGAGGTGATCACCTCGGGCCGGGGCGGACCAGGCACCACGTTCGCCGCCTCCGCCCCGGCGTCCTGCCCCGGTGACTCGATCTCCGGCGCGCTGCCCGAACACGACCTGGCAGCGGCCCAGCAGCTGCTCGACGAGGCCGGCTGGGAGGCCGGCGCCGGTGGCGTGCGCAGCAAGGACGGCCAACGGCTGCAGCTGACGTTCCTCTACGACAGCGCCCTGGGCGCGCCGGGCTCCGCGGCCGCCGAGCTCGTCGCCGCCGCCTGGACCGAGCTCGGTGCCGAGGTCACGACGACGCCGAAGGACGAGACCGCCGCGGTCGAGACCATCTTCGGCACCGGTGACTGGGACGTCGCCTGGATCCCGGTCAACGTCAGCAGCCCGGACCAGCTGGTGCCGTTCCTGTCCGGCCCGACGGTGCCCGACGGCAACAACTTCGCCGCCATCGACAACGCCGACTACACCCAGCTGGTGGCCGAGGCGATGACCATGATCGGCACGGAGGGCTGCGGCACCTGGCTGGAGGCGGAGGCCGCCCTGGTCCGGGACGCCGACGTCGTGCCGTTCGCCAACCAGGACGTGAGCTTCTTCGGCAGCGGCGCGGAGTTCGAGGTCGTGGACGTCCTCCAGCCGACCAGCATCCGGATGGTCGACTGACCCGGCCCCGGACGACGACGCTGACGGCGGAGAGGCGGCGACGGTGACGAGCACGACCACGGCGACCGGCGCGACGGCAGCCACCGGCGCGACGGCGGGGCGCCGAGGGGTGGACGCGGCGCTCGACAGCCCTTGGCTGCGGTTCGCCGCCCGGCGCGCCGGCCGGCTCGTCGTCTCGCTGTGGGTGCTGGTCACCGCGTCGTTCCTGATGATCCACCTGATCCCGGGTGACCCGGTCCGGGCCGCGCTGGGGCCGACCGCGCCGGCGTCGCTGGTGGCGGCCCGGCGGGCGTCCCTCGGCCTGGACGACCCGCTGTGGCTGCAGTACGTGCACTACCTGCAGGGCGTGCTCACCGGCGACCTCGGCACGTCGCTGACCTCCCGGCTGCCGGTCTCGCAGGTGATCTCCCAGCGGCTGCCGGCGACGGCCCAGCTGGCGGTGCTGGCGTTCCTGGTGGTCGTGGCCCTGG
Source organism: Modestobacter sp. KNN46-3 (assembly GCF_011039295.1). Taxonomy (NCBI): domain Bacteria; kingdom Bacillati; phylum Actinomycetota; class Actinomycetes; order Geodermatophilales; family Geodermatophilaceae; genus Modestobacter; species Modestobacter sp. KNN46-3. Next base: position 3,489 of record NZ_JAAKGN010000168.1, read on the forward strand.
CCGTCCCGATCGGGGTGGCGATGGGCGTGCTCACCCGGGGTGGGCGGGCCCGGCGACGCGAGCTGGCGTTCTCCTCGGCGAGCGTCGTCGCCGGGGCGGTCCCGGACTTCCTGCTCGGCGTCGGCCTGGTCTACGTCTTCGGCGTCCAGCTGGGCTGGCTGCCGGTGGCCGGCCAGCGGGGCGCGAGCTCCTACGTCCTGCCGGTGCTGGCCCTGGCCGTGGGGCCGGCCGCGGCGCTGGCCCGGATCCTGCGGGTGGAGATGCTCTCGGTGCTGCAGGCCGACCACGTGCGCACCGCCCGGGCCAAACGCCTCCCGGCGCCGAAGGTCTACCTCCGGCACGCCATGCCGAACGCGCTGACCTCGACCATCACGCTGGGCGGGCTGCTGCTCAGTGCGCTGGTCGCCGGCACGGTGCTGGTGGAGAACGTCTTCGCCTGGCCGGGGCTGGGCAGCACGATCGTCTCCTCGATCCTGCTCAAGGACTACTCCGTGGTGCAGGGCATCGTGCTCGTCTACGGCGCCGGGGTGCTGCTGGTGAACCTGACCGTCGACGTGGTGCTCGCGCTGCTGGACCCGCGCTCGGCCATCCGGGAGAGCTGAGCCGATGACGACCGCACCCGTGCCGCCCACCGCCGTCGACCAGCCGGCCGCCGCCCCCACCCGGCGGTCGGCTGCGAGGGCCCGCTGGCTCGCCGTGCTCCGCACCCCGGTCGGCGCCGGAGCGGGCCTGCTGCTGGCCGTGGTGCTCCTGCTGGCGGTGTTCGGCCCGGTGTTCTGGTCCGACGCGGCCGACACCGTGGACACCACCGCGGCGATGCAGGGCGCCTCCGGTGAGCACTGGGTGGGCACCGATGCCCTGGGCCGCGACCTGTTCGCCCGGGTGCTGGTGGCCACCCGGCTCTCCATCGGCCTGGCGCTGCTGGCGACGCTGATCGCCGTGGTCCTCGGGTTGCTGCTGGGCACCGCGCCGCTGCTGCTGGGCCGGCGCGCCGGGCGGCTGGTGACCGCAGCGGTCGACATCGCCGTCGCCTTCCCCGGGCTGCTGCTGGCGCTCTTCTTCGCCGTCGTCTTCGGGGTGGGGGCGACCGGGGCGGTGCTGGCCATCGGCTTCGCCGGTGCCCCCTCCTTCGCCCGGCTCTCCCACACGCTGGCCGCCGGGATCGCCGACCGCGACTTCGTCGCCGCCGCCCGCATCGCCGGGGTGGGCCGGGTGCGGGTGCTCCTGCGGCACGTGCTGCCCAACATCGGCGAGCCGCTGGTGGTGAACGCGACGATCGGTGCCGGCGGCGCACTGCTGGCCTTCGCCGGGCTGTCCTTCCTCGGTCTGGGCGTACAGGCGCCCAGCTACGACTGGGGGCGGCTGCTGCAGGACGGGCTCAGCGGCATCTACATCCACCCGGAGGCGGCGCTGGCCCCCGGCGTCGCGATCGTCGTCGCCGGGCTGGCGTTCAACCTGTTCGGTGAGGCGGTCGCCAAGGGCATCGGGCTGACCGCCACCGTGAACGGGGCGTACCCGGTCCCCGGGCGCTCCCGGGCCGACACCGTGCCGGCCGCCGTCACCGACGACGGCACCCCGGCCACCGACCCCGGCCTGGCGGCGGACCGGCCGGTGCTCGACGTCCAGGACCTCTCGGTCACCTTCCCGGGGCCCGGTGGGCTGGTGCGCCCGGTCCGCGGGGTGAGCTTCCGGATCGGCCGGGGCGAGGCGGTCGGCGTGGTGGGGGAGTCCGGCTCGGGCAAGTCGCTCACCGCGCTCGCGGTCGCCCGGCTGGTCGAGCAGCCGGGCGAGGTCACCGCGGACCGGCTGGAGTTCCAGGGCACCGACCTGCTGACCGGGTCCGAGCGCAGCCACCGCCGGCTGCTGGGCACCTCGTTCGCGATGGTGTTCCAGGACCCGATGACGTCGTTCAACCCGACCCGCCGGATCGGGCGTCAGCTGGCCGAGGTGGCCCAGGAGCACCAGGGGATGAACCGGCGGCAGGCGCTGGACCGCGCCGTCGACCGGCTCCGCAGTGTCCGGGTGCCCGCCGCCGAGCGCCGCGCGCACCAGTACCCGCACGAGTTCTCCGGCGGCATGCGGCAGCGGGCGATGATCGGCATGGGCCTGATGGGCGAGCCGACGCTGATCGTCGCCGACGAGCCGACCACCGCGCTGGACGTGACCGTGCAGCGGCAGGTGCTGGACCTGCTGGCCGCCGTGCGCGCCGCCGACGGCGTGGCGCTGCTGCTGATCAGCCACGACGTCGCCGTCGTCGGGCAGGTGTGCGACCGGGTGCTGGTGATGTACGCCGGCCGGGTGGTGGAGGACCTGCCGGCGGCCGAGCTCGACACCGGCGCCCGCCATCCCTACACGCGGGCGCTGGTGGCCGCAGTGCCCGACATGGACGTCGACCTGGACGCGCCGCTGCCGGTCATCCCCGGCCGGCCGGTCGACCCGGCGCACCAGCCGCCCGGCTGCGCCTACGCCCCCCGGTGCCCGCTGGCGTCGGCTCGGTGCACGGCCGAGGACCCCGCCCTCGCCGACGACGGGACCGGCTGGCGGGTGGCCTGCTGGCACGCCGGCGAGGTCGCCGACCTCGCCGTCCCCGGAGCGGCACCCGTCGCGGTCTCCCTGGGGGAGCGGGCATGAGCGAGCTGCGGTTCGACGACGTGAGCGTCCGGTACGGCTCCCGGCGGCGGGCGATGACCGCCGTCGACCGGGTCAGCCTCACCGTGCCGGACGGCGCCGTCGTCGGGCTGGTGGGGGAGTCCGGCTCGGGCAAGTCGACGCTGGCCCGCGCGGCCGTGGGGCTCACGCCGCTGTCGGGCGGCCGGATCCTGCTGGACGGGGAACCGATCCGGCACGGGTCGGGCCCGCGGCCGGTGCAGATGGTCTTCCAGGACCCGTACTCATCGCTCGACCCGCGGATGACGATCGGGGAGAGCATCGCCGAGGCGGTGCCGCGGGGCACCGGCTCGGCCGACCGGCGGCGCGAGGTGTCCCGGCTGCTGGAGCTGGTCGAGCTGGACCCCGCCCGGGCCGGCGCCCACCCCGGCCAGCTGTCCGGCGGTCAGCGGCAGCGGGTGGCGCTGGCCCGCGCGCTGGCCGCCCGGCCCGCGGTGGTCGTCGCCGACGAGATCACCTCCGCGCTCGACGTCTCCATCCAGGGCACGGTGCTGAACCTGGTGCGCCGGCTGCAGCGGGAGCTGGGCACGTCCATGCTGTTCATCTCGCACAACCTGGCCGTCGTCCGGTACGTGGCCAGCGAGATCGCCGTGATGTACCTGGGCCGCATCGTGGAGCACGGGCCGGCCGAGCAGGTGCTGGCCGACCCGCAGCACCCCTACACCCGCGACCTGCTCGCGGCGGTGCCCGACTCCGCGCACGCCCGCTCGGCCCGGTCCGCCGCCGACCCGACGCCGGCGGCGGTGGCGGCCGCGGAGCCGGCCGACCCGCACGCCCCGCCCCCGGGGTGCCGGTACCACCCGCGCTGCCCGGTCGGGCCGCTCGTCCACCCGGAGCGGGAGGTGTGCCGGACCACCGAGCCGACGGCGGACCATCGGCACGCCACCGCCTGCCACTTCGCGCCGGCACCCGAGCCACTGGCCGGTCGCACGAGCTGACCGGCGTGCGCCGGCAGTCGGTCAGCCCATCGACTTCTGGCCGTCGATGGTCTCGCGCAGGACGTCGGCGTGGCCGGCGTGCTGGGCGATCTCGGCGATCACGTGCAGCACCACCCGGCGGGCGGACCACCGGGCGCCCGGCTCGAACCACGGCGCCTCCGGCAGCGGGTGGGTGGCGTCCAGGCTCGGCAACGTGCGGACCAGCTCGTCGGTGCGCTGGGCGACCGCGGCCTGCTCGGCGAGCAGCCCGGCCAGCGTCTCGTCCGGTCCCATCACGAACTCCGCGGCCCACTCCTCCGCCGTCGACTCGTCGAACGCCGGGAAGACGGTCGGGCCGGTCACCATGAACTCCGCCCAGGTCCGCTCGGTGCCGGTCACGTGCTTGAGCAGGCCGCCCAGGGTCAGCTCGCTGACGGTGGGCCGCAGCCGCGCCTGCTCGTCGGTCAGCCCCTGCACCGTGTGCGCCAGGAACCAGCGGTGCTTGGCGAGCGACTCGAGCAGGTCGGCCCGCTCGGCGGTGACAGCGGTGGTGGTCTCGGTCGTGGTCATCGGTGTGCCCTTCGTCGACGGGATCTCGTACCGACGATGCTGTCGGGCATCGGTGCCAGATCCTGTCCGCATCAGGTGGCAACCTGAGCCCATGACCGATCCCACCGCCCGCGCGCTGCGCCTGCTCTCGCTGCTGCAGGGCCGCCGCGACTGGGCCGGCGGCGACCTGGCCGGCCGGCTGGGGGTCTCGCTGCGCACGCTGCGCCGTGACGTGGAGCGGCTGCGTGAACTCGGCTACCCGGTGCAGGCCCGGCCCGGGGTCGACGGGGGCTACCGGCTGGCCGCCGGGGCGGCGCTGCCGCCCCTCGTGCTGGACGACGACGAGGCGGTGGCGCTCACCGTCGCCCTGCAGGCCGCGGCGGCCGGGGCGGGTGTCGGGATGGCCGAGCCCTCGGTGCGGGCGCTGACCAAGGTGGTGCCGGTGCTCCCGGCCCGGCTGCGCCGCCGGGTGGAGGCCCTGCAGGCGATGACGGTGCCTGCAGCGCCCTGGTCCGACGGCGGCCCGGCGATCGACCCGCAACTGCTGGTGGCGGCCGCCCAGGCCCGCCGGGAGGGCGAGCGGCTGGCGTTCACCTACACGGCGGCCGGGAGACCACCGGCGGGGCGCCTGGTGGAGCCGCACCGGCTGGTGCCGCTGGGCCGCCGCTGGTACCTGGTCGCCTACGACCCGGCCCGGGGCGACTGGCGCACCTTCCGGCTCGACCGGATGTCCGGCGTGCAGGGCAGCGGAGCGCGGTTCGCGCCGCGGCCGCTGCCGGCCGAGGACGCCGCCGCGTTCGTCCGGGCCGGCATGGACCGGTTCCGCACGCCCACCGTCGTGGAGGCGGTGGTCGAGGCCCCGGCGGCGGTGGTGCGCGACCGGGTCGGCCGCTGGGTGCGGGTCACCGACGACGGCCCGGACCGCTGCCGGGTGCACCTGGAGACCGACGACCTGGACTGGCCGGCGCTGGTCCTGGGCGCCGTGCGCGCGGAGTTCACCGTGGTCGCCCCGGCCGAGCTGCGGGAGCGGCTCGCGGAGTGGGCGGAGCGGTTTGCCCGCGCGGTCGCCGGCTGAGCACCGGTCACCAGCGCAGCAGCCGCAGCTCCAGCATCGCGGCGAACCGGGAGTCGGCGTCGCCCAGGTCGATCCCGCCGACCTCGGCGATCCGGCGCAGCCGGTAGCGGAAGGTGTTGGGGTGCACGTGCACCTTCGCGGAGGCGGCGATCGCGTCCCCGAAGGCGTCCAGCCAGGCACGCAGCGTCTCCACCAGCTGGGCGCGGTGTGCGGCGTCGTACTCGGCCAGCCGGGCCACCGGCCCGGACGCCTGGTGCCCCTCGGCGGCGGCCAGGTCGGCCAGCTGCAGCATCAGCGACTCGATGTGCACGTCGCCGGCCCGGGCCACCCGGCGGGAGGTGGTGCCGTTGCGCAGCACCCGCAGGGCCCGGTCGGCGGCGTCCCGGGAGCGGGTCAGCGCCGAGACGTCGAGCGCGACGGTGCCGACGCCGATCATCCCGGGCACCCGGCCTCCGGTGCGCTGCAGGAACTCGCTGGCCACCGCGGCGGCCCGCACGTCCGCCGTCGGTGCGTCGGCCCCGACCGGCAGGACGGCGTAGCAGACCCCGCCGACCAGGGCGACGACGGAGCCGGGGTGCAGCGCGGTCAGGTGCACCGCCAGCGCGTCCGCGGAGCGCTGCCGCTCGGCCTCGCGCCGGGCCAGGGTCAGTGCGCCGTGCTCGTCGGTGCTCTCGGTCAGCCCCATCGCCAGCACGATCAGCGGCCGGTCGGCCAGCCCCAGCCGGCTCAGCGCGTCGACCGTGCCCGGCCCGCCCTCCAGCGCGGTGGCGACCAGCTCGCTGGCCAGCCGCCGCTCCACGTCGGCACCGGCCCGCATCCGCAACAGGTGCAGCGCGACCAGCTTCGCCGCGTCGACCAGGCTGCGCTCGCGAGAGGGGTCCAGCGGCTCGTCGACGGCGGCCCAGATGGTGCCGAGGATCTCGTCGCCGGCCCGCACCGCGACCGCCACCCGCGCGATGGTCACCTCCGGCATCCCGAGCACCTCCGGCGACATCCACACCGGGCGGTCGGTGGCGTACAGCTGCCGGAACACCCCGTGCGCCTCGAGCCGGCGGGTGAACCGTTCGGGCACCTGGCGACCGAGGATCGTCTGGATGCGCGACTCGTCGGCCTCGTCCTGGCGGCCGGAGAAGGCGAGGATGTGCGAGCTGCGGTCCTCGATGGTCACCGGTGCGTCCAGCAGCGAGGCGATCGCGTTGGCGAGGGCGAACAGGTCCCCGCCCGGCACCCCGCACCAAGCCCGGGCGGGACCACCGCACCGACCATGGGCGGTGTGACCGACCTGATCGCCGGGACCCCGCTGCCCCTGCCCGCCACCGGGCCGGGTGGTCAGGGTGCGGCCCGCGCCGGC
>NZ_JAAKGN010000169.1:0-9845 GCF_011039295.1 Modestobacter sp. KNN46-3
GGCGTAGTGCTCGGTCAGCACGCCGAAGAACCGCTCGATGGACCCGAACAGCGCCCGGTGCAGCATCACCGGCCGCTGCCGGGACCCGTCGGCGGCGGTGTACTCCAGGCCGAAGCGCTCCGGCAGGTTGAAGTCGACCTGGATGGTCGACATCTGCCAGGTGCGTCCGATCGCGTCCCTGGCCTGGACGGAGATCTTCGGGCCGTAGAACGCGGCGCCACCCGGGTCGGGGAACAGCTCCAGCCCGGAGTCCACCGCGGCCTGCCGGAGCGCCTCGGTGGCGCGCTCCCAGCCCTCGTCGGTGCCCACCGACTTCTCCGGGTTCCGGGTGGACAGCTCCAGGTAGAAGTCGCTCAGCCCGTAGTCCGACAGCAGCCCCAGCACGAAGTCGAGCAGCCCACGGAGCTCCCCGGCCATCTGCTCGGGGGTGCAGTAGATGTGTGCGTCGTCCTGGGTGAACCCGCGGGCGCGGGTGAGCCCGTGGACGACGCCGGACTTCTCGTAGCGGTAGACGGTGCCGAACTCGAACAGCCGGAGCGGGAGCTCGCGGTAGGAGCGGCCGCGGGAGTCGAACACCAGGTTGTGCATCGGGCAGTTCATCGGCTTGAGGTAGTAGTCCTGCCCCTGCCGCCGGACGTTGCCGTCGCTGTCCCGCTCCTCGTCCAGCTGCATCGCCGGGTACATGCCCTCGGCGTACCAGTCCAGGTGGCCGGAGGTCTCGAACAGCTGACCCTTGGTGATGTGCGGGGTGTTGACGAAGGAGTAGCCGGCCTCCTCGTGGCGACGCTGGCTGTACTTCTCCAGCTCCCGCCGGATGATCCCGCCCTTGGGGTGGAAGACCGCCAGACCGGAGCCCACCTCGTCGGGGAAGCTGAACAGGTCGAGCTCGGAGCCCAGCCGGCGGTGGTCGCGCCGCTCGGCCTCGGCGATCTGCTCCAGGTACGCCTTGTGCGCGTCCTTGCTCTCCCACGCGGTGCCGTAGACCCGCTGCAGCTGCGGGTTCTTCTCACTCCCCCGCCAGTAGGCGGCGGCGCTGCGGGTGAGGGAGAACGCCGGGATGGTGGAGGTGCGGGGCAGGTGCGGGCCACGGCAGAGGTCGGTCCACAGCCGGTCGCCGGTGCGCGGGTCGAGGTTGTCGTACATGGTCAGCTGCGCGCCGCCCACCTCGACGTCGGCGCCCCCGGCGACCTCCTCGCCGGCCCCGGCCTGGCCGGCACCGCCCTTGAGCCCGATGAGCTCGAGCTTGTACGGCTCGTGCGCCAGCTCGGCCCGGGCCTCGTCGTCGCCGATCTCCCGGCGGCTGAAGTTCTGCCCCTGCTTCACGATCGCCTGCATGCGCTTCTCCAGCGCCTGCAGGTCCTCCGGGGTGAACGGGCGCTCGGGGTCGAAGTCGTAGTAGAACCCGTTCTCCACCGGCGGGCCGATGCCCAGCCGGGTGCCGGGGAACAGGTCCTGCACGGCCTGGGCCAGCACGTGGGCGGTCGAGTGCCGGATCACCGCGCGACCGTCGGCGCTGGCGGCGGGCACCGGCTCGACCTCGGCGTCGGCGTCCGGGGTCCAGCCGAGGTCCTTGAGGTCACCGGAGGCCAGCTCGCGGACGACGACCGCGCCGTCCGGGCCCTTCAGCGGCACCCCGGCGTCCTTGAGCGCCTGCATGGCCGTCGTCCCGGCCGGCACCCGGATCGCAGCGACGGCGGTGGGCGAGGGCGGGGTGGACACGAGAGCTCCCGGGGGTCAGACACGGTCCCGACCGGTCGGCCGGGCCTGTCGAGACTAGTGCGCCGGGACGACGCCCCGGGTCAGCCGGGGACGATCGCGAGCCCCGCGGCGACCGCGCCCCGCGCGTCGAGCACCGCACCGATCCGCGCGGCGCTCTCCGGTTCGGCGGGCACCAGCCGGACGGCGTCGTCCCCCACCTCGATCCGCACCGGCACCGCCTCGGCCTCCGACACGGCGAACCGGCCGTCCTCGCCCCGGGTGAACGTGAACCGGGCGATCACCGAGTCCTCGGTGTCGTACCCGCGGGTGGCGTGCTCGGCGAGGTGGTTGCCCAGGCCGTAGGCCGCCCACTCCCCGTCGACCTGCTCGAACGGCTGGACGACGTGGGCGTGGTGGCCGAGGACCAGGTCGACGTCCGGGGAGGCGAGCAGCGTGCGCACCGCCTGCTCCTGCGCCGCCGTCGGCTCGTGGTCGTACTCGGCGCAGCAGTGCACGCTGGCCACCACGACCTCCGCGCCGGCGGCCCGGGCGGCGGCTGCATCGGCCAGCACGGCGCTGACGTCGGGCACCGCGAAGGTGTCGACGGCGAAGGGCGCCTCGGACGGGAGCGGGACCCCGTTGAGCGAGAACGTCGTCGACACGTGCCCGACGCGCACTCCCCCGACGTCGACGACCACCGGCTGCTCGCTCTCCGCCGCGCTGCGGTACGTGCCGGTGTGCGCGATCCCCGCGGCGTCGAGGGCGTCCAGCGTGCGGACCAGCCCGTCGAAGCCGTCGTCCAGCGAGTGGTTGGAGGCGGTGGAGCACAGGTCGTACCCGGCGCCGGCGAGGGCGTCCACGATCTCGGGCTGGGCGGCGAAGGACGGGTAACCCGAGTAGGGCCCACCCACCGGTGCCACGGGCGTCTCCAGGTGGCAGATCGCCAGGTCGGCGGCCTGCAGCACCGGCGCGATCGGGGCGAAGACCGCCGAGAAGTCCCAGCTGCCGTCGGGCTGGCGGGCACCCGAGGTGAGCGCCCGGCCCTGGTGCACCAGCACGTCGCCGGTGGCGACCAGGGTGAAGGAGTCGGGGGCCGGTGGAGCCTCGGGCGTCGCTCCCGACGACGGCGCCGGGGTGCCGGGCTCGGCGACCGGGGTGGAGGTCGGCTCGTCGGTGCCACAGCCGGCCAGCAGGACCACCAGCAGCGCCGCGAGCAGCGCCGGCGCAGCTCTCCTGGTCACGGTCGCCGAGGTTAGCGACCACCGGCACCGGGGCCGATCCGGACACCTCAGTCGAGCAGGTGGACCTCGTCGCCCTCGGCGACCGTGCCCGGGGTGCGGACCTCGGCGTACACGCCGAGGCAGTGCTTGGGGGTGCGGACCACGTCGAGCTCCGCGGTCCCGATCCGCAGCCGCCGGCCGACCCAGGAGCGCTCGTCGGCATCGCCGGCCAGGTGGAGCAGCAGGTTGGCGCGCGGGTCGTCGGCCGAGCAGCCCTCGGGGACGTCGCCGTCCGCGGCCCGGTCGATCGCCCCGCGGGACACCAGGTGGACGGCGGCGGCGTCGACCTGCGGGCCCCCGGTCGAGGCGGCCAGGCGGACCGGCCGGCCCAGCACCTCGGTCAGGGTGCGGCCGTCGGCCTCGGTGTCCCCGGTCGGGACGACCTCGCGCAGCCGGGGGGTCGTCTTCACGGTGACCCGCTCGCCGGTGCCGGCCTCGACGACCGACCACGCTCGGTCACCGCGCAGCCCGGCGTCCTGCACGTCGACGGCGGTGACCACGCGCCCGGCCAGGGATTTCACCGGGTACACCGAGATCTGGCCGACCTGCCCCACCGTGTCGCTCATCACCGGGACGCTACGCGGGCCGGGACCGGTCGGCCGACGGGCTCCCCCGGCGCCGCAACCGGCGCAGCTGGGCCTCCAGGTAGGGCCGGGCCCGCCGCTGGCCGCCACGATCGGTGATGGCGCCGTCCAGGGCGGTCAGCACCCGTTCCAGCCGTTGCTCGTCGGGGAGCCAGCCGCGCCGCTGGCACTCCTCCAGCCACGGGACCGGTGCGGTGTGCCCCCGCTCGGAGTTGCAGCGGCGGCAGGCGGCCACCTCGTTCTCCAGCCAGGACGGCCCGCCCTTGACCCGCGGCACCACGTGCTCGGTGGTCGGCACCACCTGCGCGCCGAAGGTCCGGCCGCACCACACGCAGGTGGGCCCGTCCCGCTCGACGGCGACCAGGAGTCGGGCCGCCCGGTCCAGTGCCATCGCGTCCATGGTGCGCCGATCGCGGCAGCCCTGCCCCTGGGACGACGAAGGGCCAGGATTCCCCGTCTCCGGGTTCACCTGGCCCCTGCATCCGGTGGGCGATACTGGGATCGAACCAGTGACCTCTTCGGTGTGAACGAAGCGCTCTACCGCTGAGCCAATCGCCCGGGTGCGTCAAACATCTTGCCAGATGCTCACCGCCAGAGCGGCACCCACCCCGGCACCCAGTCCGGCACGCCCATCACGTGCAGCGTCACGAGCAGCACAGCGAGGACGAAAGCCGCGGTCAGGGCGGCGACGGCCAGCCGCACCACCAGCGGCTGACGGTTCAGCCAGGCCGTCCACCGGGCGACGTGCCGCCGCGTGAAGTCCAGCACCCGTTCGGCCCAGGTGAACTCGGTGGCGAGCAGGAACAACCCGGCGATCACGGTCAGCCACCCGGGCCCCGGCAGCGGGATCGTGACGATGCCAAAGGCCACGACCAGGCCACCCACCAGCCCGACCCCGCAGCGGTAGGGCGTGTCCAGGCTGCGCCGGGTGGCGATCCAGCGCCGCCAGCGCACCTCGGCGACCCGCTCGCGCAGGCTGTGCACGTCGTCGGCGTCGTACCGGGCGCGGCGTTCCTCTGCGGTCTCCGGCACGTCCGGCTCCGGCGGGACCGGCACCTGCTCACCCCGCGATGCCATCGTGTCCTGTCCGCTCAGCTGGTCACCTGCCCGGTCGCGACGATGTCCGTCGGTGCCGACGGAGCCTGCCGACCGGGCTCGATGCTGATGCCGTACGCGGGGTACTCGTCCAGACCGGTCTCCGCCGAGCCTACGGTTCGCAGGTCCATCTCAGAAGTCACCACGTCGAACGTCCCGATGGCCACGGGGGGACCATCCGGCAACCCCCAGACGACGTAGGTGTCGTCGCCGGGGTCGTTGACCGGCAGGCCGTCAGCCAGCACCTGCAGTCGACCGTCGCGGGCGACGACGGTCGCGACGTCCTCCCCGCCCTCCTCGGTCAGCGGGGCGATGGTGACCTGCCCCGGGTCCAGCAGCGCGTCCAGCATCCGGGCCTGCTCGGCCGCCGCGGCCACGGCCTCGTCGCGAGCGCTGGTGAGAGCGACGTTCCAGGCGCCCAGCGCCAGCACCGCCGCCACCGCAGCCGCGACCAACGCGGTCGGGAGCACCCGCCGCCAGGCCGGGCGGGGGTCGGCGACGTGGGTCGGCAGCGGCAGGTGGAGCTCTCGCGCCGAGGTGCTGCCCGTGCCGGCCTCCCACGGGGCAGGCCGGCCCGCGGGACGGGCCGGCGCAGCCGGTGACTGCTCGCGCCGGCGTTCGGGTGGTGCCGCCTGCGGCAGCTGCTCGGTCTCCTCGACCGCTGCGCGCAGCCGGTCCCGCAGTGCGTCCGACGGCTCGGCCGGTGGCAGGTCGCGGGACATCGCCGCCATCACCTCGGCCGTCTCGGCGACCGTGTCGGCACAGCGGTCGCAGGCGGCGAGGTGGGCGGCGAAGAGGTCCTCGTCCTCGGGCTCGAGCGCGTGCAGCGTCCAGCCGACGGCGAGCTCCTCCCAGCGGCGGTGCTCGTCGTCCCGGTTGCCCATGGGTGCGGTCATCGCGGGGCTCCGTCGGCCGGGGTGACGCCGGGCAGCCCGGTGCCCAGCGTGTCCTTGAGCCGGCGCATGCCGGCGAGCATCCGCGTCTTGACGGTTCCCAGGGGGGTGCCGGTCAGGGCGGCCACCTCTCGCTGGGTGTACCCGCCGTAGTAGGCCAAGGTCAGTGCCTCCCGTTGCGGATCGGGCAGGGAGCGCAGCGCCGTCCGCACGCGGTCGGCCTCCACCCGCTCCCAGGCCTGGTCCTCGACGTCGTGGTTCTCGGTCGGTGCCGCCAGCGCCATCTCCTCCTCGGCCCGCACGGTGCGGCGGCGCTGCGACTCCTCGCGCCGGACGGCGTCCACGGCCTTGTGGTGGACCATCGTCAGCACCCAGGAGGCGACGCTGCCCCGACTGCCGTCGAAGGCGCCCGGGTTGCGCCAGATGCCGAGGAAGACGTCCTGGAGCACGTCCTCGGCCAGCGTGTCGTCGGCCAGCACTCGGCGGGCCAGGGCGAACGCCGGGCGCCGGAAGCGCAGGTAGAGGTCATCGACCGCCGAGCGGTCACCGGCCGCCATCCGGCGGACCAGCTCGAGGTCGGCGGCGCCGTCCTCGGGACTGCGCACTGGTCGGCTCACGAGGCCCATGGTCACACGCGGCGTTCGGCTCGTCGGCCCTGATCGGTTCGACCCGTGATCACGGGCACTGCGACCGCGGCGAGCCGTGTCGCCTGGCGACTCCTGGGACGCATGTGACTGGTGTGGCGCGACACGCCGAGACCATGCGTGACCGAGGGCAGTTCTGGGTCGTTAAGGAGACATGGCTCGCCACTCGATGTCCGGCTGCACCGCGCGGACGACGTTCCACCTCATCGGCCCCCAGTCCTGGACGGCGGTCCCAGCCGCCCTGGTCTACGACTCCAGCGACCCGTTCGCGGTGCGCGTCCGGTTCGGCGACGACGGCGCCGAGGACGACCGCACCCACGACGGCGGCTCCGCGTTCGAGACGGCCGCGCAGGCGGCCGGTGCCGACGACGACGCCTACGACCCGGCACCGGACGAGGACGGCGGCGTCGAGTGGCTGCTCAGCCGCGACCTCCTGCGTGCGGGCCTGATCGGGCCGGTCGGCGAGGGCGACGTCCGGCTGTGGCCGGCGCGCAACGGGCTGGACGTGCTCTTCCTGCAGCTGCGGGCACCCTCGGGTGAGGCGCTGTTCGAGGTGTCGGGCGCCGCGGTCGGCCAGTTCCTGCGGGAGACCGACGCACTGGTGCCGGTCGGCACGGAGAGCGAGCTGCTGCGGGTCGACGACGAGCTCACCGCGCTGCTGCGCGGTGGCACCGACAACCCGACGTCGCACTGACCCCCACGCGGGGCTGACCTGCAGGAACCCCCCTCCGGACACCCCCTGGACCCCCCGGGTTTGGACCCCCGATTCGGGTCGGTTAGAGTTCTCCACGTAACGCGGACTTGATCCGCAACGCGGACGTGGCTCAGTGGTAGAGCATCACCTTGCCAAGGTGAGGGTCGCGGGTTCGAATCCCGTCGTCCGCTCGGAACCCCGGGCGCTGGTCGCGAGACCGGCGCCTGGCGTGCGGTGGAGTGGCCGAGAGGCGAGGCAACGGCCTGCAAAGCCGTCTACACGGGTTCAAATCCCGTCTCCACCTCGTCTCCTCCACGGAGCACGGGTGTGGAGGCAGGCCGGTCGGCAGACCGGTAGGGGCGATTGGCGCAGCGGTAGCGCGCTTCCCTGACACGGAAGAGGTCACTGGTTCGATCCCAGTATCGCCCACCAGCCACGGAAGGCCCCAGGTCCACGGACCTGGGGCCTTCCGTCGTCTCAGCGGGAGACCCGCCTGCGGCGTGGACGGGATGTGATGATCCCCACTCAGCCGACCGGTACCCCGTCAGCCGCAGCACGCAGGGCGGCCAGGTCGAGCTTGCGCATCCCGAGCATGGCCTGCACCGCACGCTGGGCCCGTGAGGGGTCCGGGTCGGCGAACAGCTCCTCCATGCCGGCCGGGACGACCTGCCAGGACAGCCCGTAGCGGTCCTTGAGCCAGCCGCACTGGCTCTCCTCTCCCCCGTCACCGACGAGCCGGTCCCAGTACCGGTCGACGTCTGCCTGGTCGGCGCAGTCGATCTGGAAGGAGACGGCCTCGGTGAAGGGGAACTGCGGCCCACCGTTGATCCCGACGAAGCGCTGGCCGGCCAGCTCGAACTCCACGCTCATCACCGATCCGGCCGGGCCGGGTGCGCCCTCCGGGTAGCGGGCCACGCTGAGCACCCGCCCCTCACCGAAGACGTCGATGTAGTAGTTCGCCGCCTCCTCGGCCTGGCTGTCGAACCACAGGTTCGGGACGATCTTCTGCTGCGCCATCTCGGTTCCTCTCCACGGCGGGGACCCCGCGCCGGGGTCTGCACCCAGGACCGGCCCGGACGGCGGAACTCATCGGCGCCGTCAGCGCGTCGCGGGCTCCACGCGCTCGGACCAGAAGCGCTGCACCTGCGCCGCCAGCTCCTCGGGGGCACCGTCGTTGCGCAACACGACGTCGGCGACCGCCCGCCGCTGCTCGTCCGTGGCCTGGCTGGCGATCCGGGCGCGCGCGTCGGCGGCGGACAGCCCCCGGTCCACCAGCCGGGCGACCCGGGTCTCCGCCTCGGTCTCGACGACCAGCACGAGGTCGAAGGAGCCTGCCTGACCGGTCTCCACCAGCAGGGGCACGTCCTGGACGACGACCGACCCCGGCGGGGCCGCAGCAGCCAGCTCAGCGGCACGCGCGCGCACCCGAGGGTGGACGATCGCGTCCAGCCGGGCCCGGGCCGCAGGATCGGCGAAGACGACCGAGGCGAGCGCAGCCCGGTCCAGGGCGCCGTCCTCGGTCACCACGCCGGGCCCGAACTCCTCGGCGATCGCGGTCAGCCCCGGCGTACCGGGTGCCACCGCCTCTCGGGCGAGACGGTCGGCGTCCACGACGACGGCACCACGTTCGGCCAGCAGGGCCGCGACGGTGCTCTTGCCCGAACCGATGCCCCCGGTCAGCCCGATCTTCAGCACGGTCCGACCTTAGAGGCCCCGGGCCTGCCTGCAGGTCCCGTCGGGTACGCGCGGCTGGCCGGAGGGGGCGCCGCAGGTCTCGGCGAGGTCACGGCGCAGGCACCCTCGGCGCGTCGCACCAGTCACACCAGTCACAGGACCTACCTTTCGTCCCGGTGGACTTCCCCCGCCACAGCAGAGAGGCAGAACCGACCATGTCCCGTTCCACGCTCGATGGCGCACTGTCGGCCGCTGGCACTCCCCGCCGTGGTCGGCACCGGATCGACAACCCGGCCGGGGTCCGGTGCTCCGACCTCCCCGGCGTGCGCGAGCGCCTGCCGCAGGGTCGCCGCGGGGCCGCGTTCTTCCGCGCCCTGGTGCCGAGCGTGCGCTCCGGTCGGCACACCTGGGACTTCCTGGCCAACGCCGGTGGCCGCCCGCGCACCGCGTTCGCGATCATCCTCAGCCTCTGACGGAGGGCCTCCCTGCCCCCACCGCTGGCGAGCGCGCGGCGGCCCCCTGCAGGAGGGCCTGACCGAGGTCGACGGCGCCGCACTCCCGTTGCCCGCACCCGACGGCTCATGGACGAGCCGGGCATGCACCCACGGTCCGACGGCTCACGGCTGAGCCCCAGGACCCGACGACCTCGTTGACCCCCACGGTCGGCGGGGTCGTCGCCGTCCCGGCCGGGGACGGCCAGTCTCCGGGCGGCTGGGCTCAGGGCGCCCGGACTCGCGATGGCCGGGTCCACGACGGTCAGGTTCTCGTCGACCACCCGGGTGCAGAGACGACCGTGCGCCGCCCACCCGGGGGTGGACGGCGCACGGTCAGGTGCTGCTCAGACGAGCTGTCGGGTCACTCGCCGCCGGCGAGCTTGGCCCGCAGGGCCGCCAGCGCCTCGTCGGAGGCCAGGGTGCCACCGGTGGAGGGGGCGTCCGGCGCGTCGACCGGCTCGCTGGAGTAGCTGCCACCGGCCGCAGCCTCGGCGTCGGCCTCGTACGACGAGCAGGGCAACTACGTCTACCCCGAGGGCTTCGACTCCGACACCGGCGAGTGGCTCGAGGGCTACGACGAGGCCCGCGAGACGTGGGAGCGGCAGTACGCCGAGGCCCAGGCCCGGTTCGAGGCGCACCGCAAGCAGATCGCGGCGGCCAAGGAGGCCGACGCCGAGGCTGCGGCCGGTGGCAGCTACTCCAGCGAGCCGGTCGACGCGCCGGACGCCCCCTCCACCGGTGGCACCCTGGCCTCCGACGAGGCGCTGGCGGCCCTGCGGGCCAAGCTCG
>NZ_JAAKGN010000017.1:0-48127 GCF_011039295.1 Modestobacter sp. KNN46-3
GCCCGGCGGGATGCCGATGGAGCGGCGCCGCGGCCTGCTGGCCGCCTACGACGACCTGCTCGTGGAGGCCGCTGTGCTGCTCGAGGTGCCCCAGCAGCTGACCGAGGTCCCCGAGGAGGCCCGCGAGCTCGAGCGGATCCGGCTGCTCGGGGCGCTGGAAGCCGCCGGGCTGGTGGTGACCGACTGACCGAGTCGGCACCCCGGCTCCCCTCGGCCGGCCGGCTGTTCCTCGCCGTCGACCCGCCCGCACCGGCCGTCAGCGACCTCGACCGGGCGCTCCAGCCACTGCGTCCGGCCCCCGGGGCGCCGCGGTGGACGCCGACGTCCCGCTGGCACCTGACCCTGGCGTTCCTCGACGAGGTGCCGGGGCCGCTGCTGACCCCCTTGCGCGCGGCGGTGGCCCCTGCGGTCGCCCGTACGCCGCCCATGTCCCTGCAGCTGGCCGGTGGTGGGCGGTTCGGGTCGCGCCGTCGTCCCTCGGTCTGCTGGGTCGGGCTGGGCGGTGACGTGCCGGAGCTGACCGCGCTCGCCGGGCGGCTGGCCGCCGCCGCCCGGGCCGTCGGCCTCCCCGTCGAGGACCGGCCGTTCCGGGCGCACCTGACAGTGGGGCGGTGGCGGCCCGGCCAGCCGGCGGACGGCGACCTGCCCGACCGGCTCGCCGGGTACCGCGGGCCGGTCTGGCCGGTGCGCGAGGTGGTGCTGTGGCGCAGCCACCTCGGCCCCGAGCCGCGCTACGAGCGGACGGCGGCCTGGCCGGTCGGCTGAGCCGTCGACCTGCGGTGGTGGTCGGCCTGGCACTCTGTCCGCCGTGCCGCAGCCCGATCCCCGTTCCGCGTTCGACACCGCGACCGCCGTCGCCCGCACCGAGGGCGGTGGCCTGGTCGCCGAGCTCCACCCGGGGTGGGACGTCGGCGGCGGCATCCTGAACGGCGGGTACCTGCTGTCCGTCGCCGGCCGGGCCGCCGTCCTGGAGTCGCCGCACGCCCACCCGGTCGCGCTGTCGGCCAGCTACCTGCACGCCGCCGCGGCCGGGCCGGCGACGCTCACCGTCACCCCGGGTCCGGCCGGCCGGACGCTGGCCCACTCGGCCGTCGTGCTGGCCGACGCCGCCGGGCCGGCGGTGACCGTCCAGGCGACGACGGCGACGCTCACGGCCGACGCCGCGGCCTTCTCCTCGCCGATGCCGACCGCGACCCCCGTGCAGGACTGCTTCTCCATCGCCGAGAACGCCCACCTGGCGCCGTCGTCGGTGTCGGTGCCGGGGCTCACCCACCGGGTCGACGTCCGGCTGGACCCGCTGACCGCCGGCTGGGCGCTGGGGCAGCCGGGCGAGGAGCCGATGATGCGGGCCTGGCTGCGGTTCGCCGACGGCCGCGAGCCCGACCCGCTGGCGCTGGTCACCTTCGCCGACGCGCTGCCGCCGACGTCGTGGGCGATCGGGGTGTTCGGCTGGGCGCCCACGGTGCAGCTGCAGGTGCTGGTCCGTGCGCTGCCGGCACCGGGCTGGTGCCTGGTCGAGGCGCGGGCGAACGAGATCGCCGGCGGCTGGCTGGACGAGGACTACCGGATCTGGGACTCCACCGGCCGGCTCGTGGCGCAGAGCCGCCAGCTCGCCCGGGCGCCGCGCAGCTGACTCAGGCGTCCTCGCGGAGCACGCTCGCCGGGTCGGCGCGATCGGCGGCCCGCTGGGCGTACAGCGCCGCGAGCCCGGCGACGGCGACGGTGGCCACCGCGGTGCCGGCGATCGCCGGCCAGGGCACGTCCAGCAGCGGCGTGGGC
This sequence comes from Modestobacter sp. KNN46-3, assembly GCF_011039295.1. NCBI lineage: Bacteria > Bacillati > Actinomycetota > Actinomycetes > Geodermatophilales > Geodermatophilaceae > Modestobacter > Modestobacter sp. KNN46-3. The sequence goes on from NZ_JAAKGN010000017.1 coordinate 1,780, forward strand.
GGCCGGAGCAGGTCGACGTCCAGCCGCCGGTACACCAGCGCGACCGCCCCGGCGGCCAGCAGGGCGCCCAGCAGCAGCCCGGCCACGGCGACCCCGACCAGCTCGACGAGCAGCGAGCGCAGGTGCGCGCCCCGGGAGAGCCCGAGCCGGCGGGCCATCACGTAGCCGGAGACGCGGCTGCGGGAACGCGCCTCCAGGTACAGCAGCAGCCCGCCGACGGCGATCACCCCGACGAAGACGGCCAGCGCGGAGAGGTAGCCGAAGGTCCACGTGATGCCCAGGAAATTGGCACTCTCCTGCACCCCGCCGGGGGTGAGGACGCGGATGTTCTGCGCGCCGGCGTCGGTGAGGGCGTCGATCCCGGCGCCGAGGTCACCGTTCGTCCACAGCTCGGCGGCGGGCGCGGCCCCGGCGTTCCGGGTGATCTCCGGCAGCCGATCGGCATCGACGAGCACGACTGGGTCGTCGCTGCGGCGTCCGGGGAGGACCCGGGCCGTGGCGGTCACCTCTGCCGGCACCTCCGTGCTGCCCAGTCGGAGGTCGGGGTCGCCGGCCGGCAGCCCGGCGGCGACCACCGGCAGCCGGCCGTCGACCTCCGGTCCGGTGAGTGCGGCCATCAGTTCCGGCAGCGAGCGGTCGGCGAAGGAGTCGTCCCAGAAGGCGGTGTCGGCGAAGTCGTCGGGGTCGACGGCCAGCACCTGGACGTCCGTGCGCCCGCCATCGTCGCCGGCCGCCTCGGCGCTGCCGTCGTAGCGGACGACGTAGGTGCCGGCCGCCTCCAGTGCCGGGGTCACCTCGAACCGGGTGACCGTGGCGGCCGCCGCAGCCGCGCCGATCTGTACGCCGACCTTGGCGTCCAAGGTGGTCTGGGAGCTGGCGGTCAACGTCGCGGTGTAGCCCAGCACGGCGACCGGGAGGGTGACCGCGACCAGCAGCGTCGCGCTGGCCAGCCGGGCGGCGGTGAGCCGGTTGACGGCGAGGAAGACGGCGGGGGAGCGGCGTCCCGCCCAGCGGCGCAGCCGGGGCAGCAGCGCGGTGATCAGTCGGCCGAGCAGGACGGCGGTGCCGGCGATCGCCAGCAGCGGGAAGGCGACCAGCAACCCGTTCACCTGGGCCACGTAGGCCACGCTCACGACCGCGTCGCGGGACTGCAGCAACAGCCAGCACCAACCGGCTCCGAGCAGCAGGGCCAGCTCCCACGGCACCCGGGCCGGCCACCTCGGGGCCGCACCGAGCGGTCGCTCGGCGGTGCCGCGGGCCCGCAGCCCGGCCACGGCCGAGGCCGCGCCCAGCCCGACCGCGAAGGCGGCGACCCCGGCCCAGGCGGCCGTGGTGGTGGCCGAGGGGTCGAGGTCGTCGGCGGGGCCGAGCCCGGCGATCAACACCCGCGACGCCGCCCAGCCCAGGGCCGCCCCGACCAGCGCGGGCAGCCCGAGTTCCAGCGCGGCCTTGCCGGCCAGCGGCACCGGTCCCACCCCGCGGGCGGCGAGCAGCCGCACCTCGGTGGCCCGCCGTTCGGCCCAGAAGCTCCCGGCGGCGGCGACCAGCACGAGGGCGAGCAGTGCACCGGCCACCGCGACCGGGACGACCGGGCCACGCAGCCCGGACTCGATCAGGGCGGCGCGCTCCAGCACGTCGGGCAGCCGGTCGTTGGGCACGGCGATCCCCAGACCGGTGCCGTCGAACTCCAGCGGCAGGCCGGTGCCCGCGGTGATCCGTTGCTGGACGTCCTGCTGACGGCGCACGTCGCTGACCGACAGCGACGCAGCGTCCACCGGCGCCTGCTGGAGCCGGGTCGCCCAGCCCCACGAGGCGGTGGCGAGCCGGTAGAAGGTGCGTTCGTCCGAGGCGAGCAGCAGCGCCGGTGGGGCGGTGTTCGCGGAGGCCTCGTTGGAGAAGAGCAGCCGGTAGTCGCACCACCAGGGGTCGTCGGCGCTGGCGACGGCGAGGTCGCGGTAGACGCCGGCGACCGGTGCGGTCTGGGTGTTGAAGGTCAGCGGGTCACCGACCGCGAGGCCCTCCTGCGCGGCCACGGACTCCGGCACCCAGATCCCGGGTTCCTCGCCACGGTCGACCACCTCGACGTGGTCGAGGGCGGCCGGGCGGTGGAAGAGGCTGACCTGCGCGGAGAGCGGGGACCCATCCGGACCGCCGATGACGGCCGGCTCGGAACGGGGGGACGACGAGCCGATGGAGGCGGTGGCCAGCACCGGCTCGGCCGCGAGCCCGGCGTCCGTCCAGGCCTGCAGCAGCGACCCGTCGAGCTCCGGCCGGGTGCTGCCGTCCCCGCCGTCCAGCGGCTGGAACTGCTCGTCCACGAGAGCCGACTGGACGCCGGTCTGCGGGCGGGCCACCTCGTCGCAGCGCTGGGACAGCTGCTGCTGTAGCGCCGCCGAGCGGGCAGAGGAGAGGAACAGCGGGGCGGAGGCGACCGCGCAGGCGAGGATCGCCGAGGTCACCAGCACGGCGACGACGACGGCCGGCTGCCGCAGCCCGAGCCAGGGCGCCCGGGTCCACGGCGCCAGGCGCCACAGCGGTGGCCGGCTCACGAGGGGGCGCCTTCGGTGACCACACCGTCGCGCATGGACAGCACCCGGTCGGCGCGGCCCCAGGCGATCTCGTCGTGCGTGGCGATGAGCACCGCCGACCCCTCGCGGGCCGCGTCGGTGACGGCGTCGAGCAGCCGGTCGGCGTGGCCGCGGTCCTGATGGGCGGTGGGTTCGTCGGCCAGCAGCACCGCCGGGCGGAGCAGCAGCGCCCGGGCGACGGCGACCCGCTGCTGCTCGCCGAGGGAGGCCTGGTGCGGGTAGCGGTCGGCGAGGTGGTCGACGCCGAAGGCGGTCAGCAGCGACCGGGCGCGGGACTCCTCGGCGGCCAGGGTGCCGCTCAGCCGGGCCGGCAGCAGCACGTTGTCGACCAGGCTGAGGTCGGCGACCAGCCCGAGGGCCTGGGGCACCAGCGCCAGGTCCCGCCAGCCGAAGGCGTCGGGACGGCGGTCGGCGAGCGGGCCCAGGTAGACGAGCTCGCCCTCGTCGGCGGTCTCCCAGCCACAGAGCAGCGCGAGGAGGGTGCTCTTCCCGGACCCGGAGGGGCCGACGAGGGCCACGAACTCCCCGGGGTCTACCCGCATGTCGACCCCGGCCAGCGCCGAGACGGTCTCCGCGCCGCGCCGGAACCGCTTGACCAGCCCGGTGCCGGCGAACCCGCCGGCCGGCTGCAGGCGCGGCGTCACGAGGCCACCAGCCGGCCGTGGTCCAGCCGCACGAAGCCGTCGGCGATGGCCATCACCCGGGGGTCGTGCGAGGAGATGACGAAGCCGACCCCCGCCGCGGCGAGGTCCTCCATCGCGACGAGCACCCGCTCGGCGGCCGCGGTGTCCAACTCGGCCGTGGGCTCGTCGGCGACGACCAGCGCCGGGTCACCGACGACGCCGCAGGCCACCGCCAGGCGCTGCTGCTCCCCGCCGGAGAGCTGCGCGGGGTGGTGGTCGGCGCGCTCGCGCAGCCCCAGCCGGTCGAGCAGGGCGAGCGCCGCGGCCACGGTGACCGGGGCGCCCCGCAGCGACGCGGCCAGCCGGACCTGGGCGACGGCGTCGAGGTAGGGGAGCAGGTTCTCGCCGGGGCGCTGGAAGAGGTAGGCGACCTGCCGCTGCCGCAGCGCCCGGCGGGCCCGGGCGCCCAGTTGGTCGACCCGCCGGCCCGCGATGAGCACCTCCCCGGCGTCGGGGGAGTCGATGCAGGCCAGCAGGCGCAGCAGCGAGGACTTGCCCGACCCGGACGGGCCGACGACCACGGTCACCTGGGCGCGGGGGATCGTCACGCTGACGTCGTCCAACGCGGTCACCGACTCGCTCGCCGTCCGGTAGGTCTTGCGCACGCTGCGGCACACGGCTGCCGGCGGCGTCTCGGGCGCGGTGAACACCGGGTCGGCCAGCGAGTCGGAGGCGAAGGAGAAGGCCTCGTCGCTGGTCATCGAGGCGAGAGCCTAGGTGCTGGGCGCAACGACACCAGGGAGATCGACGTCCCCGGTCAGGTACCGCTGCACCGTGGGGCCGATCGCGGCGACCAGCTCGTCGGCCGACGCCGACGCCAGCGGCTCCACCCGCAGCACGTAGCGGGCCATCACCACCCCGATCAGCTGGGAGGCGACCAGGGAGCCCCGCGCCTCGCCCTCGGCGCGGGGCAGTCCCAGCGTGCCGACCACCCGGCGAAGCACCTGCGAGACCAGGAACTCCCGGAGCAGTCGCGCGGTCCACTCGTTGGTCACGGCCGACCGGACCAGGGCGAGCCCCGCCGCCCGGCCGGGGCCGTCCCACACCTGCAGCAGCAGCCGGACGACGCTGGCGCCGAGGTCCGCCGTCCCGCCGGCGAGCAGCTCGGGCAGCAGCTCCTCGGGGTCGGCCGGGGCCTCGATGGCGGCGAGGAAGAGCTTGTCCTTGCTGCCGAAGTAGTGGTGCACCAGCGCCGGGTCGACCCCTGCCGCGGTGGCGATCACCCGGATCGAGGCGCCGTCGAACCCACGCTCGGCGAAGGTGGCCCGGGCCGCGGCGAGCACCGCCTCCCGGGTGTCGGGGTTGCCCGGACGTCGTCCGGTCGGGCGGGTGCGCCGTGGTCGTGCCGCCGGGTCGCTCAGCTGGTCCTCCTCCGCAGGGTGGCCGCCGCGAGCCCGAGGGCGAGCAGCGTCGCGCCGGCCACCACGCCGACGTCGACCCACATGGTGCCCGTCGCCTCCGCCGAGGCGCCCACCTCCTGCAGTGCCGCCACCGCGTAGCTCAGCGGCAGGACGTCGCTGACCGCCTGCAGCCAGCCGGCCAGCTGGTCCCGCGGCACCAGCAGTCCGCAGAGGAAGAACTGGGGCAGCACGACCACCGGCATGAGCTGCACCGCCTGGAACTCGCTGCGGGCGAACGCACTGGCGAGCAGGCCCAGCGCCACGCCCAGGGCGGCGTCGACGACGGCGATGAGCACGACCAGGGACAGCGAACCGGTGACGTCCAGGTCGTAGACCGTGGTCGCGATCGCCACGGTGACCACCGCCCGCGCCGCCGCGGCCAGGCCGAAGGCGAGGCCGTAGCCGAGCAGCAGGTCCAGCCGGGACAGCGGGGTGGTGAGCAGCCGTTCCAACGTGCCGGAGGTGCGCTCCCGCAGCATGGCGATGCTGGTCACCAGGAACATCACCACGAACGGGAAGACCCCGAGCATCGTCAGCCCGACCCGGTCGAACGTCTCCGGCTGCCCGGGTGGGGTCGGCACGTCGGCCCACAGCAGGTAGAGCAGTCCGAGCAGGGCGCTGGGCAGCACCAGCAGCATCGCCACCGTGCGGTGGTCGTGCCGCAGCTGGCGGAGCACCCGGCCAGCGGTGGCGGAGGTCAACCTCGGGGAGAGCGCGGTGGTCATGCCGCCACCTCCTGCACCAGCGAGAGGAACGCCTGCTCCAGGTCGTCGGTGCCGGTCCGGGCGCGCAGCTCGGCCGGGGTGGAGTCGCTGAGCAGCCGGCCGTCGCGGAGCAGGAGCAGCCGGTCGCAGCGACCGGCCTCGTCCATCACGTGGCTGGAGACGACCAACGTCGTCCCGGCCGCGGCCAGGGCGTGGAAGCGGCTCCACAACTCCACCCGGAGCACCGGGTCCAGCCCGACGGTGGGCTCGTCCAGCACGAGCAGCTCCGGTTCGCCGACCAGGGCGCAGGCCAGCGAGGCCCGGCCCTGCTGGCCGCCGGAGAGGTCACCGACCAGTTGGCCGGCGGCGTCGGCCAGCCCGACGTCGGCGATCGCTGCGTCGGCGGCCGCCGCTCCCCGCCCGTACAGGGCGGCGAAGTGGCGGGCGTTCTCCCGCACCGTGAGGTCGGCGTAGACGCTGGGCGCCTGGGTGACGTAGCCGACCCGGGACCGCAGCGCGGCCGAACCGGCGGGCCGGCCGAGCACGGTCACGGTGCCCGACCGGATCCGCTGGGCGCCGACGACGGCGCGCAGCAGCGTGCTCTTCCCGCTCCCGCTTGGTCCGAGCAGGCCGGTGACCTGCCCGGACGGGACCGAGCAGCCCACCTCGTGCAGGACCTGCCGGGCACCGCGGTGCACGACGAGATCGGTGACGGTGACGGCGTCCATGACGGCCTCCGAAGAACTCAACGGATGATGAACTCAACGGTAGGTGAGTTCTTCGTCGAGCGTCAAGGTTCGCCCGTGCGGGACGGCTCAGGAGCGGTCGGCGGGGGAGCGGGCGGCGCTGCGCAGCCAGTCGGTGACGTCGCCGGCCGTCCGGGGCACGGAGAACAGGTGGCCCTGGACGACGTCGCACCGCAGGGAGACCAGCGCCTCGGCGGTGAGCGTGTCCTCCACGCCCTCGGCCACGACCGTCATCCCCAGCTCGTGGCCCAGGTCGATGACCGACCGGACCACGGCGGCGTCCTCGGTCGAGGAGGTCATCTCGGCCACGTAGCTGCGGTCGACTTTGATCTCGCTGACGGGGAGGTGCTTGAGGTGGCTCATCGCGGAGAAGCCGGTGCCGAAGTCGTCGATCGAGATCGCCACCCCGGCGGCGTGCAGCCGCCCCAGCACCTCCCGGGCCCTCTCCGGCTCGGTCAGCAGTGCGCTCTCGGTCACCTCCAGCCGCAGCATCGCCGCAGGGACGCCGTGCGTGCGCAGCCGGCTCAGCACCCGGTCGGGCAGGTCCGCGCGGATCAGCGAACGCGCCGACAGGTTCACCGACACGGGTACGGCGATCCCCTCCGCGCACCACTCCCGCAGCTGCGCCAGGACGGCGTCCAGCACGGCGTCGGTGAGCGGCTCGATCAGCGCGGTCCGCTCGACGGCCGGGAGGAACTCCGCGGGGCCCAGCAGGCCGCGGACCGGGTGCTGCCAGCGGACCAGCGCCTCCACGCCGGTCACCCGGCCGGAGCCCAGCGACAGCTGCGGCTGGTAGTGCACGACCAACTGGCTCTCGGCCAGCCCGAGGCGCAGCTCGGAGAGCAGCAGCAGCCGGCTCCGGTCGTGGTCGTCGGCGCTGGGGTCGTAGAGCTGCACCCCGCTCTGCCGCTCCTTGGCCGTGTACATGGCGATGTCGGCCTGGCGCAGCAGCGCACCGATGTCCAGCGACTCGGCACCGGCCACGGCCACCCCGATGCTGACGTCGACGTCGAGGGCGAGGCCGTCGACCAGGAACGGCGTCCCGAGGGCGGCCTGCAGGCGTGCGGCCGCGGCGCAGGCCTCCGCCGCGGTGACGCCGGGGAGCAGCACGGCGAACTCGTCGCCACCGAGCCGGGCGACCAGGTCGACGTCGCGCACCAGCGGTCGCAGCCGCGGGCCGACCTGGGCGAGCAGCCGGTCGCCGTAGCTGTGCCCGAGGGTGTCGTTGACCTCCTTGAACCGGTCGAGGTCCATCAGCAGCACGGCGAGCCGGGCCGGCCCGGTGAGCAGCTCGGCGCCCCGGGCCAGCAGGGCCGCGCGGTTGGGCAGCCCGGTGAGCGCGTCATGGGTGGCCTGGAAGGCCAGCCGCTGCTGCAGCTCCAGCCGGTCGGTCACGTCCCGGGCGGTGATCAGCAGACCCCCGATGACCGGGTCGCCGCGACGGTCGGAGGAGCTGACCTCCAGGTGCCGCCAGCTGCCGTCGCGGTGCCGGGCCTGGACGAGGAACACCTGGGACAGCGCGTGACCCTCCGGGGCGATCGGTGCCCCCGAGTCGGTGAACAGGTCGGCGTCCTCGACGTGCAGCAGCTCGCCGGCGTGCCGGCCCAGCAGCTCCTCGCGGGTCCAGCCGAGCACGTCGGCGACCGAGTCGGAGAGAAAGGAGATCTCCCCGGTCGGCGTCAGCAGGGCCATCACGTCGTTGCTCGCGTGCACGGCCGACCGGAAGCGGCGCTCGTGGTCCAGGGCGGCCAGCAGTGCGTTGAACGCGGCCGCCGTGATGCCCAGGTCGTCGCGCGAGCCGACCGGGAGCGCGAGGTCGGCGGCCGGCCGCGCCGGGCCCTGCGCGGAGGCGACCGGGTTGCCGACGGTGGTCGCGATGTCGGACAGCCGGCCGGCCAGCACCCGCAGCCGGGAGCCGATGACCTGCCGGACGAGCAGCCAGTTGGCGCAGCCCAGCACGAGACCGGCGGCCAGGCAGGCCGCCCGGAACGTGGGTGCGCCGGTGTACCGGGCGGGCACGCCGAGCAGTTCGGCGAACGACGGGAAGACCGCACCGACGGCCAGGCCCAGCAGCGCCATGCCCACGGCGAGGACGGTGAACGCCGACCAGCGGGCCGAGGTGTCCCCGTCGTCGGTCGTCCGCTCCATGCGGACGGATCGGCGCCCTGAGCTGCGCACTTCAGCGCGGCGGTGGGTGTCTCCCCCAGGAGGGTGGGTCACCGTGACCTGCAGTGCGCAGCGCTCCGCGGCGAGGGCACGGCGCTCCCTTCCGGGGTGGTCCGGTCCGGCGGGGAGAGCCGGTGCTGAGGTCAGGCGGGCGGCCGGCCGGCCAGCGCCCGGCCCAGCGCGTCGCCAGACTGCCATGCGCCGGCGACCTTCGACGGCGCCGACCAGCCGTCACCGCACAGACCCACCCCGTCGACCAGGGCGAACGGCTCGTCCCGGGGAGCCGTCGGCTTCGCCATGCTCCACCGGTGGACGTGGGTCCACTCCGGCTCCTCGGCGATGCCGAGCAGGGTGCGCACGGCGGCGACCACGGCCGGGACCGCACCCTCGGGGGCGTCCAGGTGGGCGGCGGCGGCCTCGGGCGTCGTGTGCGCGACGAGCACCGGGGCGCCGTCCCCGCGCCGGTCGCCGTCGTCGGCCAGCCAGTCCAGCACCGGGGAGTCGTGCACGAAGACGCCGTGCAGGTCGGCCGGCCAGCGGCGGTCGGGCCAGCCGAGCGCCACGGCGAGCGTCGGCTGCCAGCCGCCGGTGTCCAACGCGCCGGCGGTGGCCGAGCCGGTGGGCAGCAGCCGGGCCGCCTGCGGGTCGGGCATGGCCAGGACGACGGCGGCCGCCGGGTCGCCGTCGACGGCCGGGTGCCCGCCGGATCCGGGGGTCACGGCCTGCACCGTGCGCTCCAGCTGCACGTCCAGCCCGGTGGCGAGGTCGACGACCAGGCCGCGGAGGCCGCCGGCGGTGCCGTACCGCAGCGGCCCGGACGTCGTCCGCTCGATGCCGGCCGGGCCGGCGACCGCGAAGGTGTCGGTCCACGGCCGGGCCAGACCGCGGTCCACCCACCCGGCGACGACCCGGGCGAACCCGTCGTCCTCGCCCACGGTGAAGTAGGAGGCGCCCAGGTCGACGGCGCGGCCGTGCAGGGTCCGGCCGCCCATCCGGCCGCCGAGCCGGCGACCCCGGTCCAGGACCTGCACCGGCAGCCCCCGGTCGGCCAGGGCTCGGGCGCAGGCGATGCCGGCGATGCCGCCGCCGACGACGGTCGTGGTCTCCGCGTTGCTCACCCGGTCGATCCTGCTGGCGGCCACCGGATCGTGCGCGTCGGGGGCCGGGGATGATCGTCGGCGTGCCCGTCCCCCCTGTGCTGATCACCGACCCGGCCGACGAGCGGGTCGCCGACTTCCGCGACCTGATCGCCGGCGACCGCAAGCCCGGGACCGAACGCGGCACCGGACCGGTGATCGTGGAGGGGGTGCCGGCGGTCCAGCGGCTGCTCGCCTCGCCCTACCCGGTGCGCAGCGTCTTCGGCATCCCCGGGCGGGTGGCCGACCTGCAGCTGCCCGACGACGTGCCGGCCTACGAGGCCGACCGGTGGGTGCTCTCCGACGTCATCGGGTTCCGGCTGACCCGGGGCGTGCTCGCCTCCGCCGACCGGCTGCCGCCGGCGGACCTGGACGAGTTGCTGGCCGGCCCCGACCCGGCCGCGCCGCGCCGGCTGGCGGTGCTGGAGGGGCTCAACGACCACGAGAACATCGGGTCGATCGCCCGGTCGGCGATGGCCCTCGGGGTCGACGGCCTGCTGCTGGACCCCACCTGCGCGGACCCGCTGTACCGGCGGTGCGTGCGGGTGTCGATGGGGCACGTGCTGTCGTTGCCGATCGCGGTCCTGGGCGACTGGCCCACGGACCTGGACCGGCTGCACGGCGCCGGCTACCTCACGGTGGCGCTGACCCCGGCGGCCGACGCCGTGGACCTGGGCGACGTCGATCTCGCCGCCCACCCGCGCACCGCCGTCCTGCTCGGCGCCGAGGGCCCCGGGCTCACCGACGCGGCCAAGGCGGCCGCCCGGGTACGCGCCCGGATCCCGATGCGCAGCGGGGTGGACTCCCTCGGCGTGGCCGTCGCCGCGGCGGTCGCCTTCGCCACGCTGCGCTGACGTCGCGCGGTGGGGCGCTCGCGCTGCGGCGTTCCGGCCCCTACCGTTCCGCCATGACGTTGTTGATCGTGACCGGGGCCCTGCTGGTGGCGCTGCTCACGGCGGCGGCCCTGCTGGACCACCACGCCAAGGCCCGCCGTGCCCGGATGTCCGCTGACGGTCCCCGGCTGCCCGGTGACGTGGGGTCCAGGCTCCGTGGGGCCGCCGTGCACGGCGACGTGCGGGCCTACCGGGGCGCGGACGGCCAGGGGCAGCGCACGGGGGGCGGCATGAACGGGGTGTGATCGGCCGCTCGCCGCCCTCGGGGAAGGCCCCCTCCGGCTGGCGCAGCAGGGCCTGGCTCAGCCCCGCAGGGAGAGCTTGGCGAGCTCGGCGCGGGCCTGCTCGGCGTGCTGCGGCGCGCACATCACGTCGTAGCGGCTGGCCACCACCTTGCTGGTGCTGGTGAAGTCGCGCTGCCCGCGGCTGGTCGAGTAGCCGACCGCCCCGAAGACCGCGCCGAACACCAGCCCGATCAGCAGGCCGGTGAGCACCGAGCCGATCCAGCCGCCGCCGTCCGCGGCGAAGATGCCCAGCAGCAGACCCACGAAGAGCCCGAACCACGCGCCGCTGGCCGCACCGGCGGCGATCGCCCGGCCCCAGCTGAGCCGGCCGGTGACCCGCTCGACCATCCGCAGGTCGGTGCCGATGATCGTCACGTTCTCGACCGGGAACTTCTCGTCGGAGAGGAAGTCCACCGCCCGCTGGGCCTGCTCGTAGTTCTCGTAGGACCCGACCTGGACGCCGCCGAGCGGCATGGACACCGAAGCTGACATGTCTGTCTCCGTTCCGCGCCGGCCTGCTGGCGGAGGCCGGACGTTCCGGCCACCCCTCGCATCCCGCAGGGCGACGACCGGCGTACTACCCGGAACGACCTCCGCGGACCCCCTGTTCCTCGGCCCCTCTGCAGGGGCCAGCCGCGAGCTCGCGGGCGGTGGGTCAGGCCCCGTCCAGAGGCTCGCCCCGAGCGTGCGAGGGGTGAGGAGGACGGGGTCCTTCCCCCTTCATCAGACGAGGCTGTCGGCCCAGGCGCGGTGCAGGTCGGCGAACCGCCCGGCCCCGCCGACGAGCTCGGCGGGGGACCCGTCCTCGACGACCCGGCCGGCCTCCATCACCAGCACCCGGTCGGCGATCTCCACCGTGGACAGCCGGTGGGCGATGATCAGCGCCGTCCGGTCGGCCAGCAGCGTCTGCAGTGCCCGCTGCACCAGCACCTCGCTGGGCACGTCGAGGGAGCTGGTGGCCTCGTCGAGCACCAGGACCACGGGGTCGGCGAGGAACGCCCGGGCGAAGCTGACCAGCTGGCGCTGTCCGGCGGACAGCCGCCCGCCCCGCTTGGCGACCTCGGTGTCGTAGCCCGCCGGCAGCGCCCGGATGAAGGCGTCGGCCCCGATCGCCCGGGCCGCCGCCTCGATCTCGGCCCGGGTGGCGTCCGGCTTGCCGAAGGAGATGTTGTCGGCGATCGACCCGGAGAACAGGAAGCTCTCCTGGGTCACCATCACCACCGCCCGGCGCAGGTCGGCGTCGGCGAGCCGGTCCAGCGGGACGCCGTCCAGCCGCACCTGTCCGGTGCCCGGGTCGTAGAACCGGGCGGCCAGCCGGGCCAGGGTGGACTTGCCCGCGCCGGTCGCCCCCACGAGCGCGACGGTCTGCCCGGCCGCGATCGTCAGGTCCAGCTGCGGGAGCACGGTCGCCGCGCCGTAGCCGAACCGGACGCCGTCGAAGACGACCTCCCCGGCGGTCGGCGAGGGCAGCGGCAGCGGATCGGCGGGCTCCGGCACGCTGGAGCGCTCCTCGAGGACGCCGGACAGCTTCTCCAGCGCCGCACTCGCCGACTGGTAGCTGTTGTAGAACATCGCGATGTCCTGCAGCGGGTCGAAGAAGCGGCGCAGGTAGACCAGGAACGACAGCAGGAAGCCGACCTCCAGGTCACCGTCCATCACCCGCAGCGCGCCGTAGCCGAGCACCGCGACGGTGACCAGGTTGCCGATCATGGTCACCGTCGGCACGAAGACGGCGATCAGCCAGAAGGCGCGGTGGTGGGCCTTCCGGTTGGCCTCGTTCAGCTCGGCGTGCAGGCCGTCGTTGCGCGGCTCCCGGCGGAACGCCTGCACCGCCCGGATGCCGCCGAAGGTCTCGGTGAACTGCACGATCAGCGCGGCGATGGTCTGCCGGGTGCGCCGGTAGGCCACCGTGGAGCTGCGCTGGAACCAGCGGCCGACGAGGTAGAGCGCCGGGAGGCCGAGCAGCGCGACCAGGCCCAGGGGCAGGTCGAGCACCAGCATCAGGACGCCGATGGACACCACGCTGAACAGGGCGGTGAGCAGCCCGTCGAGCCCCTCGTCCAGCAGCTCGGCGAGCGCCTCGACGTCGCTGGTGAGCCGGCTGATCGTCTTGCCCGACGTGTACCGCTCGTGGAAGGACAGCGGCAGCCCCTGGACATGGGTGAACACCTGCCGCCGCAGGGTCAGCAGCACCGCCTGGCCGACCTGCCCGGAGCCGATGAGGAACCGGTAGCGCAGTGCGGCGTCCAGCACGGCCGCGGCGACCATGGCCGCCGTCGTCCAGACCAGCGGCCAGGCGTCGCCGTCCAGCAGCGCCGGGACGGCGACGTCGATGCCGATCCCGATGAGCAGCGGGCCGGCCAGCCAGGCCAGGTTCTGCACGACGATCACGGCCAGCAGCTGCCACAGCACCCGCCGGTGGGGCCGCAGCAGCTCGCCGAGCAGCCGCCGGGAGCGGCCGCGGAGGAAGGAGCTGGCGGAGGTGTCGAGGTCGTCGGCGTCCTCTCCGGCCACGCCCCGCCAGTCGGCGTGCGCGTCGGCCGGTGCGCCGGTGGTGGTGGTCACGGCGGCGCCGGTGCCCGGGGTGGTCATGGGCAGCCCACCCCGCTCAGGTCGGTGCGGCCCCGGTCGGCGTCGACCGACCCCGCCAGCTCCGACTCCGAGGAGAGCAGCGCCCGGTATGCGGGCACCTGCGCGAGCAGGTCGGTGTGCCGCCCGACGGCGGTGACCCGGCCCTCCTCCAGCAGGGCCACCCGGTCGGCGAGCAGCACCGTGGAGGCCCGGTGGGCGACCACCAGCGCCGTCGTCTCGGCGAGGACCTCCCGCAGCGCGCGCTCGACGAGGGCCTCGGTGTGCACGTCGAGGGCGGACAGCGGGTCGTCGAGCACCAGCACCGACGGCCGGCCGAGCACCGCCCGGGCCAGCGCCAGCCGCTGCCGCTGCCCGCCGGACAGCGACAGGCCCTGCTCGCCGATCCGGGTGTCCAGGCCCCACGGCAGCTCGTGCACGAAGTCGGCCTGGGCCACCCGCAGCGCCTCGGCCACGTCCGCGTCCCCGGCGTCCGGGCGGCCCAGCGTGACGTTCTCCCGGACGCTCATCGAGAACAGCGTCGCCTCCTCGAACGCAGTGGCCACCACGGTGCGCAGCTGGGCCAGCGGGAGGTCGCGGACGTCGTGGCCGTCGAGGGTGATCCGCCCGCTGGTGACGTCGTAGAGCCGGGCGATCAGCGCGGTCATCGTCGTCTTGCCCGACCCGGTGGCGCCGACCAGCGCGATCGTCTCGCCGGGTTCCACCTCGAGGTCGACGTCGGTGAGCACCGGGTCGCCGGCGCCGGGGAAGCGGAACCCGACGTGCTCGAAGCGCAACCGGGCCGGTGTGCCCACCGGGGCGGGCCGGGCGCCGGGGGAGTCGGTGACGGTCAGCGGGGCGTCGAGGAGCTCGCCGATCCGGTCACAGGCGCTGGCCGTCTCCTGGGCCTGGGCGAGCAGGAAGCCCAGGGAGAGGATCGGCCACAGCAGCACGGTGAACAGCGCGACGAAGCCGATCAGCCCGCCGACGGTCAGGGCGCCGCTGCCGACCGCCAGCGAGCCGCCCACCAGGATCACCGCCAGGGTGATCTGCGGCTGGAACTCGAACAGGCACCAGATCAGCGCCAGCGTGCGGACCTTGCCCAGTTCCATGTCGCGCAGCCGCAGCGCCTTGCGGTCGTAGCGGCCGAAGACCATCCCGCTGCGGCCGAGGGACTTGACCACCCGGATGCCCTGGACGGCCTCCTCCACGTCGGTGGCCAGCTCGCCCTGCTCGTCCTGCACCAGCCGGGACTCGGCGTTGTACCGCTTCTCCAGCCGCAGTCCGAAGAAGACCAGCGGCAGGGTCGTGGCCAGCACCGCGACGCCCAGCGGCCAGTAGGTGACCACCAGCAGCACGCCGACGACGACGCAGGTGAGCAGGTTGACGATCAGGAAGACGGCGCCGAAGCCGACGAAGCGCCGGATGGTGGAGACGTCGGAGGTCGCCCGGGACAGCAGCTGACCGGAGGACCAGTGGTCGTGGAAGGCGACCGGCAGCCGCTGCAGCCGCTGGTACAGGGTGTCGCGGAGGTCGCGCTCGATCTGCAGGCTGCTGATGTTCATCGCCCAGCGGCGCAGGAAGAACAGGGCCGCCTCGGCGACACCGAAGAGCAGCGCCAGGGCGAGCAGCGGGATGAGTGCGGACCGGTCGCCGCGGGCGATCGGCCCCTCGACGATGGCCGGCGTGAGCAGCGGGACGGCCAGCTGGGCGAGGGTGGCGAGCAGTGCGCCGGTGAAGGTCAGCGCGATGAGCCCGCGGTAGGGACGGGCGAAGGGCAGCAGCCGGGTGAGGGCCGACAGCCGGCCCCGGGTGTCGTCGGCGGGGGCGGCGGTCTCGGTCATGGCCGAGTCAGGCTATGCCGGGGGACCGACCGGGACGAACGGATTAGGAGCCCGGCCGAGTCGCTGGGTTCAGCGGTTCCGGCGGACCCCGAAGACGATGTCCTCCCAGGCGGGGATGCGGGCGCGCGGGTCCTCGTCCTCGCCGTCGAGCAGCGAGCCCAGCACCGCGGTGTCCTGGTTGTCGGGGTCGACCTCGTCGTAGGCGCTGCGGCGGGGGAGCCCGTCGTCCGGGCCGTCGCCGGCGGGCAGCCCGCCGGCGTCGAGCACCTCGGCGGGGAGCGCGTCGACCTGGTCGCCGTCGGCCGGGACGGCGTCCCGAGCCCCGTCGGCCGGCCCCTGGTCGTCCGGGTCGCCGTGGTCGTCGTCGGCCGGCTCGGCGTCGGGCTGTGCCTCGTCCTCGCTGTGCTCGTCGCCGCGGACCACGGAGATGCCCCGGCGGTCGACCGGTGCGGCGGGCAGCCCGGCCGGGACGTCCGGGACGACCCGGACCAGCCGGGTGCCCTCGGCGAAGTCCATCGTCGTGGCGTCGACCGGGGTCACCGTGCGGGCCGGGATGTCGTAGCTCCAGCGGGTGCTGCCGGACTTGTGCCCGGCCTGCCAGTCCGCGCGCACCTGCCAGGTGCCGTCCTCCGCGCGGTGCGCGTCCCAGCCGACGGTCTCCAGGTCGGTGCCGAGCAGCCGCAGCCGCTCGGACATGAACTGGTCCAGGGGCACGCTGGGCGTGCCCTCGGACAGCCGCACCCGCGCGCCGCGGGCCTGCTCGGCGACCCGGGCGCGCTCCTGCAGCACCGGGTGGGCGAAGCGCATGATCCGCTCGACCCGGGTGCCGGAGGCGTGCGCCACCTGCTCGGGGGTCTCGCCGGCCCGGATGCGGGCCTGGATGACCCGCGGGGGCAGGTCGTCGGCCACCTCGGCCGCGGGCTGGGCCGGGGCGTCAGCCCGCAGCAGCTGCCGCAGCCGGTCGTCCACGGGCAGCTCGAAGCGCTCGCCGTCGGTCGAGTCGGGCGCATCCGCGGCGAGCACCAGGTGCCTGCCGTCCTCGGAGAGCGCCACGAGGCGCAGTGAGCGCATGGGAGCGACCTCCAGGAGGGTTCGGCGCGGTTCGCAGACCGACGCAACGCTAACGGCGGACCCTCGGGCCCGCGCCGCCGACACGCCCGGTACGGCGCGTCGGCTCGACAGCGGCCCCCGAGGCCTCCTCGCGCTCACCGGGAGGCCCGGTCGCCGCACCCCGCCGCAACGACCAGAATGGACACTTCGGCAGCCCCGGACCCGCTCGGCCACGTGCCGAGGGGGACGGCGGGACAGCGAGCCGGCGCAGCGCGGCGCCGCACCACAGGAACAGGGGAGGGGCGCACGTGTGCGGCATCTCGGGTGAGGTCCGGTTCGACGGCGGCGTCGCCGACATGGCGGCGGTCAGCGCGATGTGCGAACAGCTCCAGCGACGGGGGCCCGACGGCTCGGGCGGCTGGCAGGCCGGGCCGGTCGCACTCGGGCACCGGCGGCTGAAGATCATCGACCTGACCGACGCCGGCGCCCAGCCGATGGTCGACGCAGAGCTCGGGCTGACGATGGTCTTCAACGGGATCATCTACAACTACAAGGAGCTGCGCGCCGAGCTCCAGGGCGTCGGCTACCGCTTCTTCTCCACCTCCGACACGGAGGTGGTGCTGAAGGCCTACCACCGGTGGGGCGCGGCGTGCGTCGAGCGGTTCCTGGGGATGTTCGCGTTCGCCGTCGTCGAGCGGGACTCCGGCCGGGTGGTGCTGGCCCGCGACCGCTTCGGGATCAAGCCGCTGTACCTCAGTCGCGGGCCGGGCCGGGTGCGGTTCGCCTCCTCGCTTCCCGCGCTCGTCCGTGCCGGGGGCGTGGACACCAGCATCGACCCGGTCGCGCTGCACCACTACATGTCCTTCCACGCCGTCGTCCCGGCGCCGCGCACGATCCTGGCCGGGGTGGGCAAGCTGCCGCCGGCCACGGTGCGCACCTACGAGGCCGACGGCCGGGAGTCCGACTGGGAGTACTGGCGCCCGGTGCACGAGCGGCGGGCCGAGTTCGCCGGCCTGTCCGCCGGGGAGTGGCAGGAGCGGGTGCTGGAGTCGCTGCGCGTGGCGGTGCGCCGGCGGATGGTCGCCGACGTCCCGGTGGGCGTGCTGCTGTCCGGGGGCATCGACTCCAGCCTCGTCGTCGGCCTGCTGGCCGAGGAGGGGCAGAAGGGCCTGGCCACGTTCTCCATCGGCTTCGAGGCGGTGGGCGAGCGGTCCGGTGACGAGTTCGCGTACTCCGACGTGGTGGCCGAAACCTTCGGCACCGACCACCACCGGCTGATGGTGCCCAGCGCCGACGTGCACGCCGGTCTCGACGGCGCGGTGGCGGCGATGAGCGAGCCGCAGGTCAGCCACGACGCGGTCGCCTTCTACCTGCTCTCCCAGCAGGTCAGCCAGCACGTCAAGGTGGTGCAGAGCGGGCAGGGCGCCGACGAGGTGCTCGCCGGCTACGACTGGTACCCGCCGTTGGACGGCGTCCCGGCCGAGCAGGCCGTCGACGCCTACGCGCGGGGCTTCGTCGACCGGTCGCACGCCGAGCTGGCCACCCAGCTCGCCGACCGCTGGATGGTGACCGACGACGTCAGCCGGGCGCTGATCGCCGAGCACTTCGCCCGGCCCGGCGCGGAGACGGCCCTGGACAAGGCGCTGCGGCTGGACTCGACGATCATGCTGGTCGACGACCCGGTCAAGCGCGTGGACAACATGACGATGGCCTGGGGCCTGGAGGCCCGGGTGCCGTTCCTGGACCACGAGTTCGTGGAGCTGGCCGCCGCCGTCCCGCCGGAGCTCAAGCTCGCCCACGGCGGCAAGGGCGTGCTGAAGGACGCCGCCCGCAAGGTCATCCCCGCGGACGTGATCGACCGGCCGAAGGGCTACTTCCCGGTGCCGGCGATCACCGACCTGCACGGCGACTACCTGGAGACGGTGCGCGCGGCGCTGCACGCACCGGAGGCCCGGGAACGCGGCCTGTTCCGCACCGACTACGTGGAACGGCTGCTCGCCGACCCGAACAGCCACCGCACGACCCTGGGCGCCAACCAGCTGTGGCAGGTCGGTCTGCTCGAGCTGTGGCTGCAGCGGCACGGCATCCGCTGACCTGACGTGGCCGCGCTCACGGCGCGGCGAGGAACACCACCACGCCGTCCGTCTGCTCCACTCGGAGCCGACGGACGGCGTGGTGCGGGGTGGCACCCGTCGCGCCGCCCGACCGAACCCCGACCGAGGAGGTGTGCCATGACCGACGTCCTGCGCCGAACCGGACTGTCCACCGAGGTGCGCCTCGCCGTCGCCGAGATCGCCGGCGCCCCGGGTGCCTGGTGCCCCAGCCTGGCGCCGACGGGGGACCGGGTGGCCTACGTGAGCGACCGCTCCGGCGTCCCCCGGCTGGAGGTCGCCGCGCTGGACCAGCAGACCCCGCCGGCGGTGCTGTCCGGTGCCGACGAGGAGGTCGTCTCGGTCGCGTGGTCGCCGGACGGCGGGTGGCTGGCCTACCTGGTGAGCCCCGGCGGCTCGATCTGCGCGCAGCTGTGGGCGGTCCGGCCCGACGGCACCGAGCGGCACCTGGTGGCCGGGGAGGACCCACGGGCCACCGTCTTCGCCGGCGGGTGGACCGCAGGTGGCCACTACGTCTGCTCGATCGCCCCGGGTGACGGCCCGGGCGCCGACGCCGTCCTGGTCGACGTGGTCAGTGGCGCCCACCGCACCCTGGCCACCGGCGGCTTCCTCGCCGTCACCGCGGTCTCCGCCGACGAGCGGACGGTGCTGGCCCGGCGGGGTCCGCGCGGGCACCGGCACATCGTGCTGGTCGACGTCGCCAGCGGCGCCCAGCAGCGGGTCATCCCGCTCGACGCCCCAGGTGGCGGCGCCTCCGAGGACGGCCGGTTCGCCCCGGACGGCTCGGCCGTCTTCCTCCGCGCCGCGCTCCCGGCCCGGCCCGGGCTGCCGCGCAGCGACCGCACGGCGCTGGTCCGGGTCCCGGTGGACGCCGGTCGGCAGCCGGGCCCGGCCCAGGTGCTCATCACCCGGCCCGACGCCGACCTGGAGTCCTACGCCGTCCGCGCCGACGGCACGGTGCTGTGCGTGTGGAACGCAGACGGGGTCACCGAGCTGGAGCTGCGGGACCTGGCCGACGGCGGCCTGCTGCGCACCGTGCCGCTGCCGCAGCCGGTCATGCCCGGCTGGTCGCTGTCGGCCGACGGCGGCACGTTGCTGGCCGAGCTGACCGGCCCCACGTCCCCCCGCTCGCTGTGGTCGGTACCGCTGGACGTCGACGGGGAGCCGGTGCCGCTGCCCAGCACGCCCCGCCGCCCCGACCCGCACCTGCTGGTGACGCCGGTCCGGCTGCGCTACCCGGCCGCCGACGGCACCGAGCTGGACGGCTGGCTGTACACCCCGCCGGGGGTGGACGGCCCCAACCGCACGGTGGTGAGCTTCCACGGCGGCCCGGAAGGGCAGGAACGCCCGGACTACCACCCGGTGGCGCAGTCGCTGGTCGCGGCCGGGCTGACCGTCTTCGCGCCGAACGTGCGCGGTTCGGGCGGGCACGGCCGGGCGTTCATGGCCGCCGACGACCTCGCTGCCCGGGAGGAGTCGTTCACCGACGTCGTCGCCACCGTCGACCACCTGGTGGCCGAGGGGATCGCGCTGCCGGGGCAGGTCGGTTCGCACGGCTGGTCCTACGGCGGCTACCTGACGCTGGTGGCGCTCACCCGCTGGCCGGACCTGTTCGCCGCCGGCGCCACGCTGGCCGGGATGAGCGACCTGCGCACCTTCTTCGCGGGCACCGAGCCGTGGATGGCGGCGGCCTCGGTCACCGAGTACGGCGACCCGGTCACCGACCGGGACATGCTGGCCGCGATCTCCCCGATGACCGTGCTGGACCGGCTGCGGTCGCCGGTGCTGCTCACCCACGGCGACCGGGACACCAACGTGCCGGTGCTGGAGTCGATCCAGGCACACCAGGAGCTGACCGCGCTCGGTGCGCCGGCCGAGCTGCTCCTCCTGCGGGGCGAGGGTCACACGATCGTGGGACGGGAGAACGTGCTGCACCTGTCGGAGCGGGTCGCCGAGTGGTTCGATCGCTGGTTGTGACCCTGCGATGACCGACGCCTCCGGCGTCTTCGCGCGCTACCCGGGCTCGGCGGACGACGAGGCGACGGGTGCACGGCGGTCGGCCTACCGCCCGGTGCTGCAGGCGATGGACGACCTCGGTGCCGACGGGATCGGCGCGGTCGTCGACGCCATCGACCGGGAACGCCGGTCGCGCGGGGTGGTGGCCGGCAGCTACGTCGACGGCCGGCTGCAGGAGCGGTCGCTCCCGCTCTGCCCGGTGCCGCGCGTCGTCCCGGCCGCCGACTGGGCGCACGTCGCCCGCGGCGCCGAACAGCGGCACCGGGCGCTGAACGCCTTCCTCGCCGACGTCTACCGCCCGGCCGGACGGCGCCGCACCGACCCCGACCGGCACCCGGAGGTGGTCCGCGCCGGCATCGTGCCGGCGTGGGTCGTCACCGCCAGCCCGGGGCTACGCGCGTCGGCGGCAGGGCTGGCCGTGCCCGGGCAGCAGCGGGCCACCGTCGCGGCTCTGGATCTGCGGCACGGCCCCAGGGGCTGGGTGGCGGTCTCGGACCATCTGCGGACGCCGTCGGGCATCGGGTACGCCCTCAGCGACCGGGCCAGCAGCCGGGCGGCGCTGCCGGAGCTGCACGCCACGGCCGAGGCCGCCGGGCTCGCCGACCAGGGCGAGGCGGTGCCGCTGCTGCGGGCGGCGCTGGCCGAGGTCGCACCGTCGGCGTGCACCGGGACGCCGCAACTGGCCCTGCTGTCGGAGGGGCCGCGCAGCACCAGCTGGTTCGAGCACCGGCAGCTGGCCGCGGCGATGGGCGTCCCGATCGCCACGCCGGACACGCTCTGGCCGACCCGCGGTGGGGGAGTCGCGGTGCAGGTGGACGGGCAGCGGCTGCAGGTCGACGTCCTCCACCTGCGGCTGGACGAGGCCGGGCTGGCCGCCCACCTGACGCCGAGCGGGGCGGCACTGGACGTGCTGCTCGGTGCCGCGGTGCGGGCCGGGGAGCTGGCGCTGGCCAACGTGCCGGGCAACGGCGTGGCCGACGGCGAGGCCACCTACCGGTACGTGCCGGAGCTGATCCGGTTCTACCTGGGGGAGGAGCCGGTGCTGGACACCGTGCGCACCTGGTTGCTGGCCGACGACGCCGACCTCGCCGAGGTGCGCGACCGGCTGCACGAGCTGGTCGTGACGCCGGTCGACGGGTACGGCGGTCGCGGGGTGGTGGTCGGTCCGCGCTGCTCGGCGGCCGAGCTGGCCGAGCTGCACGCCGAGGTGGCGGCCGCCCCACACCGCTTCACGGCCCAGGAACCGCTCGACGTCTCCACGGTGCCTACCGTCGTCGACGGCTCGCTGGCGCCGCGCGTCGCCGGCCTGCGGGTGTCCACCGTCGCCGGCGCGATCACCCGGGCGCTGCCCGCGCCGTGGACCCGGGTGGAGCTGGTCGAGGGCTCCGGCGTGCTGGACGGCAGCAAGGACACCTGGCTGCTGCCCTGAAGGACCCCGAGGCCCATCCCTCACGAGCTCGGGACGAGCCTCGGGACGGTGCCCCTACAGCTT
This sequence comes from Modestobacter sp. KNN46-3, assembly GCF_011039295.1. NCBI lineage: Bacteria > Bacillati > Actinomycetota > Actinomycetes > Geodermatophilales > Geodermatophilaceae > Modestobacter > Modestobacter sp. KNN46-3. The sequence goes on from NZ_JAAKGN010000017.1 coordinate 23,461, forward strand.
GCCGACGACGTGGTCGATGCAGGCGGTCAGTGCGCTCACGTCGTCGGGGTCGATCGCCGGGAACATGCCCACCCGCAGCTGGTTGCGGCCCAGCTTGCGGTACGGCTCGACGTCGACGACGCCGTGCGCGCGCAGCGTCGTGGCGACCAGCGCGGCGTCGACCGACTCGTCGAAGTCGACCGTCCCCACGACGAGCGAGCGGTGCTCGGGGTCGGCGACGAACGGCGACGTGTAGGAGGTCTTCTCCGCCCACCCGTAGAGCCGGCTCGCCGACTCCTCGCTCCGTGCCACCGCACCGGACAGCCCACCCAGGCCCAGCATCCAGTCGATCTGGTCGGCCAGCAGGAAGAGCGTGGCGACGGCCGGGGTGTTGTAGGTCTGGTCCTTGCCGGAGTTGTCGATGGCGATCGACAGGTCCAGGAAGCCGGGGACCCAGCGGTCGGAGGCCTTGATCTCGGCCACCCGCTCCAGCGCCGCGGCCGACATCAGCGCGATCCACAGGCCGCCGTCGCTGGCGAAGGACTTCTGCGGGGCGAAGTAGTAGACGTCGGTCTGGGCGACGTCGACGGGCAGCCCGCCGGCACCGGACGTCGCGTCGATGAGCACCAGGGCGTCGGCGTCGATGCCCGACGGGCGGGTGACCGGCGCCATGACCCCGGTCGAGGTCTCGTTGTGCGCCCAGGCGTAGGCGTCGACGCCGGCCTCGGCCGTCGGCAGCGCCAGCGAGCCGGGCGCGGCCTTGGCGATCACCGGGGCGTCGAGGAACGGCGCCTCGGCGACCCCGGAGGCGAACTTCGCGGAGAACTCGCCGTACGTGCCGTGCGCGCTGCGACGGCGGATGAGGCCGATGGTCGCGGCGTCCCAGAACGCCGTCGTCCCGCCGTTGCCCAGCACCACCTCGTAGCCGTCGGGCAGGTCGAAGAGCTGGGACAGGCCCTCCCGCACCCGCTTGACCAGGCCCTTCACCGGCGCCTGCCGGTGCGAGGTGCCCATCAGCCCGGCCCCGTCGGTCGCCAGGGCGCGCAGCGCCTCGGGGCGGACCTTGGAGGGGCCGCACCCGAAGCGGCCGTCCCGGGGGAGCAGGTCGGTGGGGATGGTGATGCTCATGTGCGGTCTGCCTCTCGGACGGTCCTTCTTCAGGCGGGGGCGGGGTCGCTGATCGACTTGGTCTGGATGGTGTCCCAGCCCTCGACGTCCTCGGGCTTGCGCGGGTCGGGCCCGACGTAGCGCGCCGACGGGCGCACCAATCGCCCGGTGTTCTTCTGCTCCAGGATGTGCGCGCACCAGCCGGCCGTGCGGGCGCAGCTGAACATCGAGGTGAACATGTGGCTGGGCACCTCGGCGAAGTCCAGCACGATCGCGGCCCAGAACTCGACGTTGGTCTCGATCGGGCGGTCCGGACGGCGCTCGCGCAGCTCGGCGAGGGCGGCCTTCTCCAGGGCCAGGGCGGCCTCGAAGCGGGGCGCACCCAGCTCCTCGGCGGCCCGGCGCAGCACCCGGGCGCGGGGGTCCTCGGCGCGGTAGACGCGGTGCCCGAAGCCCATCAGCCGGTCGCCCTTGTCGAGCAGGTCCTTCACGTACCTCACCGCGTCGCCGGAGGCCTCGACGCCGTCCAGCATGTGCAGCACCCGGGAGGGGGCGCCGCCGTGCAGCGGGCCGGACATCGCCCCGATCGCGCCGGACAGCGAGGCGGCGACGTCGGCGCCGGTGGAGGCGATGACCCGGGCGGTGAAGGTCGAGGCGTTCATGCCGTGCTCGGCGGCCGAGGTCCAGTAGGCGTCGACGGCGGCGACGTGCCGCGGGTCGGGCTCGCCGCGCCAGCGGACCATGAACCGCTCGACGATGCTGGAGGCCTCGTCGATGCGCTTCTGCGGCACGGCCGGGATGCCGATGCCCCGCGCCGACTGGGCCACGTAGGACAGCGCCATGACCGCGGCTCGGGCCAGCTCGTCGCGGGCCTCCTCGGCGGAGATGTCCAGCAGCGGGCGGTAGCCCCAGATCGGGGTCAGCATCGCCAGCGCGGCCTGCACGTCGACCCGGACGTCACCGGTGTGCACCGGGATGGGGAACGGCTCGGCCGGGGGCAGGCCGGGGCCGAACTTCCCGTCGACCAGCAGCGCCCAGACGTTGCCGAAGGTGACCTTGCCGACCAGGTCCTCGATGTCGACGCCGCGGTACCGCAGCGCCCCACCGTCCTTGTCCGGCTCCGCGATGGTGGTCTCGAAGGCGATGACGCCCTCCAGGCCCGGTACGAAGTCGTCGGCCATCTCGCATGCTCCTCTGCGCGCGGGTGGGGACGGACGCTGGTCAGCGCACGACGAGCCTCAACTTAGGGGCTGGCCGGCCCGGGGGTGCACCCCGGCTCCCGGCCAGCGGGCGGTGCGCGCTGCAACGGTGACAGCATGGGCCGGTGGCCGACCTGATCCGCATGCGCAGGGACTACGACGACAGCGGCTTCGGCGAGGAGGGCCTCGCGGCCACCTGGGTGGAGCAGTTCGACCGCTGGTTCGCCGACGCCGTCGCCGCCGAGCTGCCCGAGCCCAACGCCATGGTGGTGGCCACCGCGGACGCCGACGGCATGCCGGATGCCCGCGTCGTGCTGATGAAGGGCTACGACGTCGACGGGTTCGTCTTCGGCACCAACTACGCCTCGGCCAAGGCCGCCCAGCTGGCCGTCAACCCCCGGGCGGCACTGGTCTTCCCCTGGCACGCCCAGCAGCGGCAGGTCCGGGTGGCCGGTGCCGTCGAGCGGATCGGTCCGACGGCGTCGGACCTGCTGTGGGACCCCCGGCCCCGCGGCTCGCAGCTGGCCGCCGCCGCCTCGATCCAGTCGACGGTGGTGGAGTCCCGCGAGCTGCTGCGCACCCGGGTGGCCGAGCTGGACGCCCAGACCCCGCCCGGGCAGCTGCCGCGTCCGGAGAACTGGGGCGGCTACCGGGTGCTGCCCGAGCGGGTGGAATTCTGGCAGGGCGGCCATGACCGCCTGCACGACCGGCTGGTGTTCGTGCGCGATGACGAGGAAGGCGGCGGCTGGGTCGTGCAGCGCCTGGCCCCGTGAGCAAGGACCCCGACGACCCCGACCACCAAAATGGCCATTTTGGTGGTGGCGTGGAGCCGGTGGATCCGGTCGAGGGGGGTCTGCCGGTCGAGCAGCCGCAGCCGGTGAACCGCCGGCGCGGCTGGGCGCTGGACACCGCGCCGCTGCGCAACCGCGCCTTCCGCCGGGTCTTCGGTGGTGTCGCGGTGACGATGCTCGGCCAGCAGATGACGCTGGTCGCAGTCCCGTACCAGGTCTACGAGCTGACCGGCTCCTCCCTGATGGTCGGGCTCACCTCGGTCGTCGCACTGGTGCCGCTGGTCGTCTTCGGCCTGCTCGGCGGGGCGATCGCCGACGCCATGGACCGCCGCCTGCTGATGCTGATCAGCTCGACGGGTGCGGCGGTCACCAGCGCGCTGCTGGCCGTGCAGGCGCTGCTGCCCGGGGACGGGCACATCAGCGTGCTGTGGGTGCTGGCCGCCGCCGTCTCCGGGTTCGCCGCGGTCAACCAGCCCGCCCGCAGCGCGGTGATCCCGGCGCTGGTGGGGCGGGACCAGGTCGCGGCGGCCAACGCGCTGGCGATGACGGTGCGCCAGGCGGGCGTGATCGTCGGGCCGCTGCTGGCCGGCCTGCTCATCGGCCTGGGGGACCTCTCGATCGTCTACACGATCGACGCCCTCGGCTTCGTCGCCGCCGTGCTGCTGCTGCGCGGGCTGCCGCCACTGCCGCCGGAAGGGGTCTCCGGTCCGCTGCGGCTCGGCGCGGCCGTGCGCGGGGTGGGGGAGGGCTTCGCCTTCCTGCGCACCCAGCCGGTGCTGCTGATGACCTTCGTCGTCGACGTCATCGCGATGCTCTTCGCCTGGCCGCAGGCGGTCTTCCCCGAGCTGTCCCAGACGGTCTACCGGGGTGACGCCAACAGCCTGGGCTGGCTGTTCGCCGGGGTGTCGATCGGCTCGCTGCTGATGGGGCTGACCTCGGGGTGGGTGAGCCGGGTCGACCGGCAGGGCGCCGCCGTGCTGGCCGCCATCGCGGTGTGGGGCGTGGCGATCATCGGCTTCGGGCTGGCCTCGACGCTGTGGCTGGCGGTGCTCTGCCTCGCCGTCGCGGGCGCCGGCGACATGGTCAGCGCGGTCCTCCGGTCGGCGATGCTGCAGACGGCGGCGCCGGACGAGATGCGCGGCCGGATGCAGGGCGTGTTCATCGTGGTCGTCGCCGGCGGGCCACGGCTGGGCGACCTGCGCGCCGGCCTGATGGCCAGCAGCGTCGGCGTCACCGCGGCGATGGTCTCCGGCGGCGTGGTGATCGTGGTGGCGATGGCCGTGGTCGCCGTCGCGGTGCCGTCGTTCTGGCTGTTCCGGGCGTCCCGGGCCGACGAGGTGGCCCGCGACGCCCGCCGCCGGCTGGCCGAGGAGCGCGCCGCGCCGCCCGAGGGGTGAGCCGCCCGCGCCCGGGTACGTGGGCGGCCATGGCACTCCCGCGGGTCCTCGTCCTCGTCCTCGCCGGTGGCAAGGGCAGTCGCCTCGAACTGCTGACGGAGAGCCGGGCCAAGCCCGCCGTCCCGTTCGCCGGGGTGTACCGGCTCATCGACTTCCCGCTGTCCAACTGCGAGCACTCGCAGATCCCCGACGTCTGGGTGTCCGAGCAGTACCAGCCGCAGTCCGTGAACGAGCACCTGGCCGGCGGCCGCCCGTGGGACCTGGACCGCACCACCGGCGGGCTGATGATGCTGCCGCCCTTCCAGGGCAGCGAGCGGGGCGGCTTCACCATGGGCACCGCCGACGGGCTGTGGCGGCAGGCCGAGCTCATCCGGCAGTTCGGCGCCGACGCGCTCGTGGTGGTCAGCTCCGACGCGGTCTACAAGCTCGACTACCGCGAGGTCGTCGACGCCCACCTGGGCTCCGGCGCCGAGGTCACCATGGTGACCACGGAGGTCGAGCCGGACGACGCCGCCCGGTACGGCATCGTCCAGACCGCGGACGACGGGAAGGTCACCGACTACGCCTACAAGCCCGACGAGCCGGCGACGACGACCGCCACCAACGAGGTCTTCGTCTTCTCCCCGGACGAGACCCTCGACCGGCTTGAGGCGATCCAGGACCAGGTCGGCGACGACGGCCTGGAGGACCTGGGCACCCACCTGCTGCCGGCGCAGACGAAGGACGGCCTGGCCCGGGCGCACCCGCTGAACGGCTACTGGCGGGACGTCGGCACCATCGAGTCCTACTGGGAGGCGCACCGCGACTTCCTGTCCCCGGAGCCGCCGATCGACCTGGACGAGTCGGGCTGGCCGATCCACACCCGCGGCGGCCGGCACAGCGCTGCCCGGTTGCTGCACGGCGCCGTGGTCGAGGACAGCCTGGTGTCCGGGGGCACCCGGGTGGCCGGGGAGGTGCGCGGCTCGGTGCTGTCGCCGGGGGTGATCGTCGAGCCGGGGGCGACCGTCATCGACTCGGTGCTGCTGCCAGGCTCCCGGGTGCGTGCCGGAGCCACCGTCACCCGCGCCGTGCTGGACGACGGGGTGCAGGTCGGAGAACGGGCCATGGTCGGCGGGGACGGCGCGGTCACCCTGGTCGGCCGGCGGTCGACGGTCGAGGCCGGGACCGAGCTCTCCGCCGGGGCCCGCCACCCCGAGCCCGAGGAGGACTGACACCCGCGAGCGGCCGAGAGCGCGACTTCGCACCCCCCGCGGGGTGTCAGGCGAGGGCGTGGGCGACGACCCGGAGGTCGGCCACGAGCGCGTCGTAGGCGGCGGCCCGGGCGTCGTCCGGCGTCCGGAGCACGGCGGAGGGGTGCGCCGTGGCGAGCACCCAGGTCTGGTGCGGGGCGTCCTCGTCCTGGTCGGCGTCGGCCAGCGACGCCTCCGCGGCACGCACGCCCGGCGGCGTCCACGGCAGCAGCTGCCCTCGCTCGCGGGTGATCCGGAACGACGGTGAGACCAGCGCCTTGGCCGCCACCGCGCCCAGGCAGACCACCACCTCCGGCTGGAGGACGGCGAACTCCGCCTCCAGCCACGGGCGGCAGGCCCGCAGGTGCTCCGCACCCGGGGACTGGTGGATCCGCCGCTTGGGCGTGGGCGTGAACCGGAAGTGCTTCACCGAGTTCGTCACGTAGGCGTCGCGCCGGTCGATGCCGGCGTCGGTCAGCGCCCGGTCCAGCAGCTTCCCGGCCGGGCCGACGAACGGCTCACCGGCGCGGTCCTCCTGGTCGCCGGGCTGCTCGCCGACGAAGACGACCCGCGCCGTCTCCGGGCCCTCGCCGAAGACGGTCTGGGTGGCCGGCTCCCACAGCTCGCAGGCCCGGCAGCCGGCCGCCGCCTCGCGCAGCCCGGCCAGGCCCACGTCGCTGGGCACCTGTGCTGGGTGGTTCTCCGTCATGCCCCGATCCCACCTGACCGAGGGCGCCGCCGCAGCACGAACGGACGACGCACCGCGCTGTTCACTTGACGGGTTGGAAAGTCATGCGACAGGCTCCCACTCGTTGCGGATGGCAAGGGCTGCACGCACACGACGGACACCGGAGGAGCAGTGCTCGAGTTCGACGGCCTGTACAAGGCCTACGACAGCAACCAGGTGCTCGAGGGGGTGAGCTTCACCGTGGCCCCGGGCCAGATGTTCGGCTTCTGCGGGTCCAACGGGGCGGGGAAGACCACCACCATGCGGATCGCCATGGGCCTCGCGCGCGCCGATGCCGGGGAGGTGCGCTGGACGGGGCGGCCGGTCGACGAGGTCGTCCGCCGCCGGATCGGCTACATGCCCGAGGAGCGCGGCCTCTACCCGAAGATGAAGGTCGGCGAGCAGCTGGCCTACTTCGCCCGGCTGCACGGCCTGGACGCCCGGGCCGCCGGCCGCGCCGCCGAGCACTGGGCCGAGCGGCTCGGGCTGGGGGAGCGGCGCAACGACCGGGTGGAGAAGCTGTCGCTGGGCAACCAGCAGCGTGTGCAGCTGGCCGCCGCTCTGGTCAGCGAGCCCGACGTGCTGATCCTCGACGAGCCCTTCTCCGGGTTGGACCCGGTGGGCGTCGACTCGCTGGCCGAGGCGCTGCTCGAGCAGTGCCGGCGCGGCGTGCCCGTCGTCTTCTCCAGCCACCAGCTGGACCTGGTCGAACGGCTCTGCGACGCGGTCGGCATCCTCGCCCGCGGCAAGATCGTCGCCAGCGGCACGGTCGACGAGCTGCGCTCCGCGGCCGCCGGTCGCCAACTGCGCGTCGTGGTGCCGGACGCGTCGGTCGGCTGGGCCGCCGCCGTGCCCGGCGTGCGAGTGGTCTCCGAGCAGCGCGGCGACACCGTGCTCGAGCTGGCTCCCGGCGCCGACGACCAGCAGGTGCTGGCCGCCGCCCTGGCCACCGGCCGGGTCGCCCACTTCGCCTGGCGGGAACCGACGCTGGTCGAGCTCTTCCGCCACGCCGTCACCGACACCCGGGAGGTGGCGGCATGACCGCGCCCGCATCCACCGACATCAAGCCGCACAGCCCGACCCAGCTCGTCCGGCTCGTGGCCGGCCGGGAGATCTCCACCCGGATCCGGGACAAGGGCTTCCTGGTCAGCTCCGCGGTGCTGATCGTCCTGATCATCGGCCTGATGCTGTTCCAGGTGCTCCTCGGCGGCGGGGAGTCGACCAGCCGGATCGGCCTGGTCGGCGGCGACCGGGCCGTCGAGCAGGTCCTGCAGCAGCAGGGCGATGCGCTGGGCACCGAGGTGACCGTGGTCGAGCTGGCCGACGAGGGCGCCGCCCGCACCGCCGTCGCGGAGGAGGACGTCGACGCCGCCCTGCTGGACCCGACGGGCAGCCGGCCCGAGCTCCTGGTGCAGTCCGCGGGCGGGAGCACCGAGGACCTCGTGCGGAGCGCACTGGCCGCCCTCTCGGTGGCCGACCAGCTCACCGAGGCAGGGGTGCAGCTCGAGCCCGCCCCCGCGGTCGACGTCGTCGCCCTGGAGGCGGACGAGGAGGACCGGACGCAGGCCACGGTCGTCGCGCTGCTCGGGGTGGGCCTGCTGTACTTCCTCTTCATCCTGTTCGGGCAGTTCGTCGCGCAGGGCGTGGTCGAGGAGAAGTCCAGCCGGGTGGTCGAGCTGCTGCTGGCCACCATGCGCCCGTGGCAGCTGCTGGCCGGGAAGATCATCGGCCTGGGTGCCCTCGGGCTGCTGCAGACCGCGGTGATCGCCGTGGTCGGGGTGGCCGGGGCGCTGGCCTTCGACGTCATCGACCTGCCGGGCCAGCTGATCGGCACCGTGCTGAACGTGCTCGCCTGGTTCGTGATCGGCTACGCGTTCTACGCGGCGGTGTTCGCGGTCGCCGCCTCGCTGGTCAGCCGGCAGGAGGACCTGGGCAGCGTGCTGACGCCGACGACCATCCTGCTCGTGGTCGGGTTCATCGTCGCCGTACAGGCGGCTCAGGACCCGGGCAGCACGCTGGCCACGGTGACCTCCTACGTGCCGGGGCTGTCGCCGATGGTGATGCCGGTGCGGCAGGCCGCCGGCGAGGCCGCGTGGTGGGAGGTCGGGCTCGCCGTCCTGCTGATGGTCGTGGCGATCGCCGTCATCGTCCGGATCGGTGGGCGGATCTACTCCGGGGCGCTGCTGCGCACCGGCGGCCGGCTCAAGCTCCGCGAGGCCCTGGCCGCCGAGAAGGCCTGACGCCGCTCGCAGCGTTGATCAGGTGACCTGATCAACGACTGTCCCCCTGCACCAGCGTTGGTGCGGGGGGACAGCGTCCGATCAGGTCACCTGATCACTGCGGCGGTGCAGGGACGACGGCGGTGCAGGGACGACGGCGGTGCAGGGACGACGGCGGTCAGCGCTGGCGGAGGGCGCCGAGGGGGCCGCGGTAGGGGTTCGCCGGCGGGCCGCTGACCCCGGGTCGCACGGTGAACAGCCGGCCGGCGTCCGGCTGGGCGGCCCGGGCGGCGTCGTCCATGCCGTGCACCGACGTGCTGATCACCAGCAGGTCGCCGGCGAACGCGCAGCTGGTGGTGTTCTGGGCGGCGACCTCGACGACCGCGAGGAGCTCACCCTCGGGCGACCACCGCCGCACCTGGGCACCGCCCCACAGCGCCGTCCAGAGACAGCCCTCGTCGTCGACGGTGAGGCCGTCGGCGACGCCGGCCGGGTCGTCGCTGAAGTCCAGCAGCACCCGGCGCTCGCCGAAGGCGCCGCTGTCCAGGTCGTACTCGAACGCCCACACCGTCTTCGCGCCGGAGTCGGAGAGGTACACGGTGCGGTCGTCGGGTGACCAGCCCAGCCCGTTGGAGATGGTGAGGCCGTCGAGCACGGTGCTGACCGTGCCGTCGAGGTCCAGCCGGTAGAGGCTGCCGGCGCCGGGCCGCTCGTCGAAGGCCATCGTCCCGGCGAAGAACCGGCCGGCCCGGTCGCAGGCGCCATCGTTCATCCGGGTGCCGCCCGCGGACTCCGAGCCGCCCTCTCCGGTGAGCTCGATCAGCACCTGTGCGTCGCCCTCGGCGGTCAGCCGGGTGATGCCGGCCCCGGCGCCCAGCAGCCAGCCGCCGGCGGCCGCCGGGGCGACGAACCCCACCGTGTCACCGCCCCGGTGCGAGGCCACCGGGACGACGTCGTCCCCGGCGATCGTGCCGCGCCGGACCAGCCCCGCGGTGATGTCCACCCAGAGCAGTTCCTGCGCGGCGGCGTCGAAGACAGGGCCCTCTCCGTGCTCGGCCGGGACGGGGCTGGTCGGTGTCGCCTGCAGTCGGATCACCCGCCCATCCTCCCCGGGACACCCGACCGTCACACCGGTTGCGGATACTGCCCCCGTGTCCGAAGCCACCGTCGACGTTGCCGACCTACGCCCCTCCGGGGGTCCCACCGACCCGGACGACCGCACCGACGAGCCCTTGCGGGCCGACATCCGACTGCTGGGCCGAGTCCTCGGGGAGGTGATCGGCGAGCAGGCCGGCGCCGACGTCCTCGAGCTGGTCGAGGCCACCCGGGTCGAGGCTTTCCGGATCCGACGCTCAGAGGTGGGCCGCTCCGAGCTCGCCGACCGGCTGGCCCAGCTCGACCTGCACGAGGCCAACCACGTCGTCCGGGCGTTCAGCCACTTCTCGCTGCTGGCCAACATTGCCGAGGACGTGCACCACGAGCGCCGCCGCCGGCACCACCGGCGGGAGGGCTCACCCCCGCAGAAGGGGAGCCTGGCGGCGTCGCTGGACCTGCTGGACGAGGCAGGCCTCGACGGCGACGTGGTGGCCCGGGAACTGGCCGGTGCGCTCGTCGTCCCAGTGGTGACCGCGCACCCGACCGAGGTGCGCCGCCGGACGATCTCCCAGGTGCAGCAACAGGTCACCGACCTGATCCGGCAGCGGGACGACGCCGGGCCGTACGGGATCGACGAGCGGGCCTGGGCGGCGCACCTGTCCCGCGAGGTGCTCACCCTCTGGCAGACGGCGCTGCTGCGGCTGTCCCGGCTGCGGCTGGCCGACGAGATCGACGAGGCGCTGCGCTACTACGACCTGTCGCTGTTCGAGGTCGTCCCGGCGATCAACACCGAGCTCCGCCAGGCCCTGCGCGCGCGCTGGCCGGACGCCGACCTGCTGACCACCCCGATGCTGCAGCCGGGCTCCTGGATCGGCGGTGACCGGGACGGCAACCCGTTCGTCACCGCCGACGCCGTCCGCCGGGCGACCACCCGGCAGGCCGAGACGGCGCTGCGGCACCACCTCGCCGAGCTGATCTGCCTGGCCGACGAGCTGTCGATGTCCGACCGGCTGGTGAAGCCGACCGACGAGCTGTACGCCCTGGCCGAGGCCTCCGGTGACGACTCCCCGTTCCGTGGCGACGAGCCCTACCGGCGGGCCCTGCGCGGGGTCTACCGGCGGCTGGCCGCCACCGCGCGGCGGGTCCTGGGCTCGGTCCCGGGGGAGGAGCCGGACGTCGAGCTGTCGCCCTACGAGCTGCCCGAGGAGCTGATCGCCGACCTCACGACGGTCGACGCCTCGCTGCGCAGCCACGGGGCGGGTGCGCTGGCCGACGACCGGCTGGCCCGGCTGCGTGACGCGGTGGAGGTCTTCGGCTTCCACCTGTGCGGGCTGGACATGCGGCAGAACTCCGCGGTGCACGAGGAAGTCCTGGGCGAGCTGCTGGCCTGGGCCGGGGTGTGCGAGGACTACGCCGCCCTCGACGAGACCGCCCGGGTCGAGCTGCTCACCGGCGAGCTGCAGCTGCGCCGACCGCTGGTGCGCCCCGGCGCCGAGCTCTCCGAGCTGGCCCGCGGCGAGCTGGACCTCCTGGTGGCGGCCGCCGAGCAGGTGGCGCTGCTCGGCCCACGGGCGATCCCGAACTACGTGATCAGCATGTGCGAGTCGGTCAGCGACGTGCTGGAGGTCGCCGTCCTGCTCAAGGAGGTCGGGCTGCTCGACCCGGGCGCAGAGGGTGGCCCCACCTGCTCGGTGGGCATCTCCCCGCTGTTCGAGACGATCGGCGACCTGCAGGCCGCCGGCACGATCCTGGCCGCGATGCTGGACCAGCCGCTGTACCGGGCGCTGGTGGCCAACCGCGGCGACGACCAGGAGGTGATGCTCGGCTACAGCGACAGCAACAAGGACGGCGGCTACCTGGCCGCCAACTGGGCGCTGTACCGGGCCGAGCTGGCGCTGGTCGAGGTCGCCCGCGCCAACGGCATCCGGCTGCGGCTGTTCCACGGCCGCGGCGGCACCGTCGGCCGGGGCGGCGGCCCCAGCTACGAGGCGATCCGGGCCCAGCCGCCGGGCTCGGTCGCCGGGGCGCTGCGGATCACCGAGCAGGGCGAGGTGATCGCGGCCAAGTACGCCTCACCCGACCTGGCCCGCCGGAACCTGGAGGCGCTGGTCGCGGCCACCCTGGAGTCGACGCTGCTGGACATCGAAGGGCTCGGCACCGAGGCCGAGGACGCCTACACGCTGCTCGACGACCTGGCGGCCCGTGCGCAGGGCGCCTACCGGGCGCTGGTGCACGAGACGCCCGGCTTCGTCGAGTGGTTCCGCGCCGCGACCCCGATCCGGGAGCTGGCCGAGCTGAACATCGGCAGCCGGCCGCCGTCCCGGAAGGCCGGGGACAAGATCACCGACCTCCGGGCGATCCCGTGGGTGTTCAGCTGGTCGCAGGCCCGGATCATGCTGCCCGGCTGGTACGGCACCGGGACGGCGCTGGAGTCCTGGGTCGACGGGGACCCCGGCCGGCTGGCCCAGCTGCAGGACCTGCACGAGCGGTGGCCGTTCTTCCGCACCGTGCTGTCCAACATGGGCATGGTGCTGGCCAAGACCGACCTGGAGCTGGCCGCCCGGTACGCCGAGCTGGTGCCTGACCCCGAACTGCGCGACCGGGTGTTCAGCCAGATCACCGCCGAGCACGAGCGCACGGTGCGGATGCTGCTGGCGGTCACCGGCGACGACCAGCTGCTGGCCGACAACCCGTCGCTGGCCCGGTCGATCCGCAACCGGTTCCCCTACCTGGAGCCGCTGCACCACCTGCAGGTGGAGATGCTGCGCCGCCGCCGCGAGGGGGACGACGACGAGCTGGTGCGCCGCTGCATCCAGCTGAGCGTCAACGGCGTCGCCACCGCCCTGCGCAACTCCGGCTGATGTGCGCTGACGGCGGGTTCCACCTCCGGAACCCGCCGTCAGCGCACAGTGCTCAGGAGCGGGCGGCCTCGATGGCGGCGGCCAGCCGGCGGACGCCCTCGTCGACGTCGCCGGGCTGCACGGCCGAGTAGGCCAGCCGGAACGAGTTCTCCCCGCCCTCGAGCAGGAAGTCGGTGCCCGGCACGATCGCCACCCCGCGGGCGGCTGCCTCGGTGGTGATCCGGGCGACGTCGTGGCCCTCGCCCTCGGGGAGCGACACCCACAGGAAGTACCCACCCTCGGGACGGCGGAAGGACGCCTGCGGCAGGTGCTCGCGGAGCGCGTCGTCCAGCAGCCCGACCCGCTCGGCCAGCGCGGACTTCACCCGCTCCAGCGCGGCCGGGAACCGCTCGCCCTGCAGGTAGGCGTGGACCGTGCCCTGGGCGACCATGTTCGGCGCGATGTAGGTGTTCGTGGCCCGGACCTGGATCTTCTTGATCAGCGCCGGCGGCCCGACCAGGTAGCCCACCCGGATGCCCGGGCAGACCGTCTTGGAGAACGACGAGGCGTAGACGACGTGCTCGCTTGCCGCGCCGCCGTCCAGCTCCAGCATCCGCGGCAGCGGCTCCCCGCTGAACCGGATGTCGACGTACGGGTCGTCCTCGAACAGCACGAAGTCGTGCTCGCGGGCCAGCTCCAGCAGTCGCTCACGCTTGGCCAGCGAGAGCGTGTAGCCGGCCGGGTTCTGGAAGTTGGGGATGACGTGCGCCAGCGTCGGCCGGAGCCCACCCTCGAGCAGGGCGGCGAGCTCGTCGACGGAGATGCCGTCCTCCTCCAGCGTCACCAGGTGCACGTCGGCGCCGCGGTTGCGCAGCCCGAGCAGGGTGCGGTCGTAGGTGGGCCGCTCGGTCACCACTGCGGCGCCCGGCGTGGCCAGCTCGTCGAAGAGGAAGGCATCGGCCTGCATCGAGCCGTTGGTCACCAGCACGTGCTCGACCGGGACGCCGTGCTTCTCGGCGATCCACGCGCGCAGCGGCACGTAGCCGACCGCCGTCCCGTAGCCGGTCATCCCGGCCGGGTCGGAGTCGAACGCGGCGACGGCGGCCTGCTTGAGGCCCTCGACGTCGACGATGTCGGTGGACGGGGCACCGCGGGCGAAGGAGATCATCGTGGTGGCGGGCGAGGTCTGTGCTGAGCCGGTCACGTCACCGAGTCTGCCGTACCGCGCCACCCCACCTCAGCCCTCCTGCGCTGCCGCGGCGGCCCGGACGGCGGCGAGCAGCGACTCCCGCTCGTGCAGCGTGGTGCGGGCCCGGCCGTGCACCGCACCCAGCGCGATCTCGGCGGCGTCGATCGCCCGCCAGTCGGCCAGCAGCACCGGGTGCCCGCCGCGGGCGAGCAGGGTGTCGACCCAGTCGTCGTCCCCACCGGGCTGGAGCACCCCGGACGCGACGTCGGCCAGCAGCGAGGCGACGGTCTCCCGGGCGTCGTGCTTGTTGGTGCCGACGACGCCGGTCGGGCCCCGCTTGATCCACCCGGCCACGTACTCGCCGCGGCTGACCTCGCCGTCCCGGACCACCCGGCCGGCGTCGTGCGGCACGGTGCCCCCGTCCAGCGGCAGCCCGGGCAGCGCGTGCCCGCGGTAGCCGACCGAGCGCACCACCAGGTCGGCCGGGACGACGTCGAGCTCGCCGGTCCCGACCGCCCGGCCGTCGACGTCGACCCGGGTGCGCTCCACCTCCACCCCGATGACCCGGTCGGTGCCGAGCAGCCGCACCGGGCGGGCGTGGAAGCGCAGCCGCACGCTGACCGTGCCGTCCACGGCCTCGTGGCCGGCGTAGTCGGCGAGTGCGGCGAGGTTGCGCGCGACGTGCCGGTCCTCGGCGGCCAGGGCGGCGTCCCCGGCGTCGGTGAGGTCGGCCGGGTCGACGAGCACCGTTGCGGCGGCCAGGTGGCCCAGCTCGCGGAGCTCTTGGGTGGTGAAGCTGGCCTGGGCCGGGCCGCGGCGGCCGAGCACGGTGATCCGCTCGACCGGGGCGGCGGCCAGGGTGTCGAGCACGTGGTGCGGCATGTCGGTGGGGTGCAGCTCGGCGGGGGAGCGGGCCAGCACGCGGGCCACGTCCAGGGCCACGTTGCCCACGCCGACCACCACGACGTCCCGGGCCCGCGCCACCAGCTCCTCGACCCGCGCCCGGTCGGCGTCGGGGTGCCCGCAGTACCAGGCGACGACGTCGGTGGCGGCCAGGCTGCCGGGCAGCTCCTCGCCGGGGATGCCCAGCGTGCGGTCACCGGCCGCGCCGTAGGTGTAGACGACGGCGTCGACGTGCCGGCGCAGCTCGTCCAGGGCCAGGTCGGTGCCGATCTCCACGTTGCCGACGAAGCGCACCCGGTCGTGGTCCAGGGTGTGGTGCAGCGTCTCGCGCAGCGCCCGCATCTTCAGGTGGTCCGGGGCGATGCCGTGCCGCACCAGGCCGAACGGGGTGGGCAGCCGGTCGATCAGGTCGACGGCGACCGGGACGTCGTCCTGCCCGGCGAGCGCGTCGGCGGCATAGATGCCCGCCGGCCCGGCACCGACGACGGCGACGCGCAGCGGGCGTCCGGGCAGCGATCGGTCGGGCACAGCGGGTTCGGCCACGCCCGCATCGTCGTCCCGTTGCCGGGTAGGCGCCAGGGTGAACCCGGGCAGCCGTGCCCGGTCACCGCTGAGGAGCCCTGCGTGTCCATCACGATCGTCGCCACCATCTCGCCCAAGCCCGGCCGGGCCGACGCCGTCCGGGAGGCGTTCACCGCGGCGATCCCGAAGGTGCACGAGGAGCCCGGCTGCGAGCTCTACGCGTTGCACGAGGACGGCTACGGCTTCGTGATGATCGAGCGCTGGGCCACCCAGGACGACGTCAAGGCCCACGGGGCAGGCGAGACGTTCAACCAGCTCACCGAGGCCGTCAAGGACGACCTGACCGAGCCGATCGGCGTCCGGCTGCTGCACGCCCTGCCCGCCGGCGACGAGGCGAAGGGCGCCCTCTAGACCGCCTGGCAGGTGGGGCACCAGAAGAGGTTCCGGCCGACCATGACCTCGGTGCGCACCTCGGTGCCGCAGATCCGGCAGGGCAGCCCGGCGCGCCGGTAGACGTAGTGGGCGTCCTCCCGGAGCGCCGGGCCGCGCCGGCGCTCGCGGTCGGCGCGCTCGGTGGTGACGATCCGGCCGGCCTTCACCCCGGCCTTCATCAGCGTCACCAGGTCCGCCCACATCGCGTCCCAGGTGGTGGCGTCGACGTCCCGGCCCAGCCGGAACGGGCTCAGCCGCTGCCGGAACAGGACCTCCGCCCGGTAGACGTTCCCGACACCGGCGAGCACGGCCTGGTCCATCAGCAGCGCGCCGATGGTGGTCCGGCTGCGGGAGATGCGGGCGAACGCCTTGGCCGGGTCCGACCGCCGGCGCAGCGGGTCCGGGCCGAGCCGGTCGAGGATCAGCTGCACCTCGCCGTCGGTGATCAGGTCGCAGGCGGTGGCGCCGCGCAGGTCGGTCCACACGCCCTCGCCGTCCTCACCCGGGCCCTCCCAGCGCATCCGCAGGGCGCCGCGGGGAACCGGGGGCAGCCCGGTGCCGGAGGTGAACTTCCCGTAGAGACCCAGGTGGACGTGGACGACGTCCGGGCCGAAGAAGGCGAACAGGTGCTTGCCGTAGGAGGTGACCTCGTCGAGGACCCGGCCGTCGAGCAGCTCGGCCTGCCCGGCGAAGCGGCCCTGCGGGCTGGTCACGTGCACCTCGCGGCCGGCGAACGCGGCCTGCTGCTCGCGGGCCAACCGGAACAGGGTGTGGCCCTCAGGCACCGACGATCACGCCGTCCAGCTTCACCCGCCGGGGCCCCGCTCGCCACGACGGCACCGGTGACCCAGCCGACACCTCGACAGAAATGGCCATTCCTGTCGAGGTGTCAGCGGGCGCGGAGGGCGGCGTAGCGGTCCAGGGACACCTGGCGCTCATGGGCGTGGTCGACGACCGGCTCGGGGTAGCCGGCCGGGACGCCGCCGGGCGCCGTCCACGGTTCGTGCACGTGCTTCGGGTCGAGGTCGCGCAGCTCGGGCACCCAGCGCTTCACGTAGCTGCCGTCCGGATCGAACTTCTTGCCCTGGGTGATCGGGTTGAACACCCGGTAGTACGGCGAGGCGTCGGTCCCGGTGCCGGCCACCCACTGCCAGCCGTGGTTGTTACTGGCCAGGTCGCCGTCGACCAGGTGCTCCATGAAGTACTTCGCGCCCAGCGTCCACTCCTGGTGCAGGTCCTTGACCAGGAAGGAGGCGACGATCATCCGCACCCGGTTGTGCACGTAGGCCTCACCGAGCAGCTGCCGCATCCCGGCGTCGACGATCGGGAAGCCGGTGCGGCCGGTCTCCCAGGCGCGCACCAGCTCCTCGGCGTCCGGCCCGGAGTCGTAGCCCATGCTCTGCAGTTCGGGCTTGAGGTACTCGCGGGCCGAGTCGGGCCGGTGCCACAGGACGTCGGCGTAGAAGTCGCGCCAGGCGAGCTCGTCGGTGTAGCGGCGCACCGACTCCGAACCCTCCTCGGCGGCCAGGTCGGCGAGCAGCGTGCGCGGGTGGATGCAGCCGTACTTCAGGTAGGCCGACAACCGGCTCGTCCCGTTGGTCGCCGGCCGGTCGCGCCCCTCGTCGTAGCCGAGCAACCGTTCGTCGCGGAACCGGTGCCAGGCCTCCAGGGCCGCGGCCTCGCCGGCGGCGGGCAGCTGGACGTCGCCCAGGGCCGGTCGCGGTGGGCGGTCGTCGGAGCGGACGTCGCGCTGCCACGGGACCGGGTCCGGGCGGACGGCGGGGGAGTGCCAGCCGTGTTCCCGCCAGGCGCGGGCGAACGGGGTGAACACCTGGAACGGCGTGCCGTCCCGCTTGACCACCCGCCCGGGAGCGACCGCGTACGGCGAGCCGGTGCGCACCAGCGGGACGTCGCCCAGCGCCCGCTCGACCGCCTGGTCCCGGCGCCGTCCGTACGGGCCGGCGTCGGCGGTGACGTGCACGCTCACCGCGCCCAGCTCTGCCGCCAGCCGGGGGAGGACGGCGGTCGGGTCGCCGGTGCGCGTGACGAGGGCGCCGCCGGTCGCGGTGTCGAGCTCGGCGAGGCAGTCGAGCAGGAACCGCCGGCGCGGCTCGCCCGAGGGGCCGTAGAGCCGGTCGTCGAAGACGAAGACGGGGACGACGCTGCCCTGGGGCCCGGCGGCGTCGACGGCGGCGAGCAGGGCCGGGTGGTCGTCCAGGCGCAGGTCGCGGCGGAACCAGAGCAGCGCGGTGGGCACCCGACCGAGCCTAGGAAGCCACGACCGGCGCCGCTGGGTGGACCAGCTGCCGGGTGGCTCAGCTGTGGGCGGGCGCGAGGCCGAAGGTGGGCCGGTCGGCCTCGGCGACGAGGTCGAGCTGCTCGGGGTGGTCGACCAGGTACTTGCGGATGAACGAGCAGTAGGGGAGCACGTGCAGGCCCCGCTCGCGCGCGGCGGTGAGGACGGCGGACACCAGCTGGGTGCCCAGACCTCGACCGCCCATCGTCGGGTCGATCTCGGTGTGCGGCAGGGTCATCACGCCCTGGTCGACGTGGTAGCTGGCCAGGCCGACGACTCGCTCGCCGTCCCGGATCTCGAAGCGGCCCCGCTCGGGGACGTCGACAACCGTGATCTCCATCGGTGCTCTCCACCTCCCGCGCCTCCGGCGCCGTTGCCGGGGCTCGTATCTGCTGACACAAGGTAACGGTTGCGACACGGTGTCGCCCGCATCTCCTCCCACGCGTCGGGGACCCCAGAGGTTCCCCGTCCCACGCGCACCACAGTCGCCGATGCGGTGATCGGCCGGGGGTCAATTGCACTCCAGCTGGTGTCACATGAAGATCTGATGACGATTCAATGACAGTGTGGAAACACATTTCTCGGTTGCCCTCGGGCCGCGCTCCAGTACACATACCCGCAGTTCAGGCGGGTGACACCTACCGGACGGTGCCGATCTCGACCGAGCGGCTGAATTGTCGTTGTGCTGTTCGACACCCCGTGCGAGTCACGACGACATAACGGAATTGCCCGATGGGCTGAAAGTGTCATTTGTGTCCGCCATCCGCTGTTAGCGTCCTGTTCCGAGATGGGAGCGGGCCCTGCCTGCCCCACCCCGGCTCGCTGACCGGCGCACCGCGACGTGCGTGCCGACGCCCTGGCGTCGTGGCCGGTGAGCCGCACCCGCGCCCCGTGGCGCCCGCTCCAGGAGCGGTGCGCCCGGCGGGACGACACGGCAGGTGGTGATCGCTCCGCGGAGCGGTCGCCCGCCTGCTCGTCGTGCCGCCAGGCCCGGGCCGTGTCCGCTGACGAGAGGTTGCCCGTGCCCGCAGTACATGCCGAGGGGTTGTTCAAGGTCTTCGGCCGGCGCACCGCCGAGGCGGTCGACCGGCTCCGCGACGGCGCCTCCGTGGCCGACGTGCGGGAGCGCGGCGCGATCCCGGCCGTCATCGACGTCAGCTTCACCGTCGAGCCGGGCGAGATCTTCGTGGTCATGGGGCTGTCCGGCTCGGGGAAGTCGACGTTGCTGCGGATGCTCAACGGGCTGCTGGAGGCCACCGCCGGGACCGTGCGGGTGGGCGACGCCGAGCTGACCGCGCTGGACGACAAGGCGCTGCGCCGGCTCCGGCAGGAGCGGATGAGCATGGTGTTCCAGCACTTCGCGCTCTTCCCGCACCGCAGCGTGCTGGACAACGCCGCCTACGCCCTCGAGGTGCGCGGCGTCGACCGCGCCACCCGCCGGGCCAAGGCGCAGGAGGCCCTCGCGCTCGTCGGGCTCGAGCAGTGGGCCGACCAGAAGCCGGGGCAGCTCTCCGGTGGCATGAAGCAGCGGGTCGGCCTGGCCCGCGCGCTCGCCGCCGACACCGACCTGCTGCTGATGGACGAGGCGTTCAGCGCGCTGGACCCGTTGATCCGCCGCGAGATGCAGGACCAGCTGCTGGAGCTGCAGGCCTCGCTGGGCAAGACGATCGTCTTCATCACCCACGACCTCAACGAGGCCATGCGCCTCGGTGACCGGATCGCGATCATGCGCGACGGGCGGATCGTGCAGATCGGCACGCCCGACCAGATCCTCGAGACCCCGGCCGACGACTACGTCCGCCAGTTCCTCGCCGACGTCGACCGTGGGCGGGTGTTCACCGCCCGGCACGTGATGGTCGAGGCCCCCACGCTGGTCTCCCCGACGGCTGCGCCCGCGCAGGTGCTGCAGGCGATGCAGGACCACCGCTCCGGTTCCGTGCTCGTCGGGGACGGCGACGGCCGGGTGGCCGGCGTGGCCACCGAGGACGCCGTCCGGGCCGCCGTCGCGACCGGGGCACCGTCACTGGCCGGGCTCGCCCTGCTGCCTCCGGTCGACGTCCGGGCGACCACGACGCTGAGCGAGCTGCTCGCCCCCGCCGCCCAGGACGAGGTGCCGGTGACCGTCGTGGACGACGCCGGCCGGCTGCTGGGGGTGGTGCCCCGAGGCGCGGTCCTGGCTGCCCTGGGGGGCGTGCCGCGCCCCGTGCCGTCCGCCGCGCCTGCACCGGCCGACCCGGTGGGCGCCACCGCTGTGGCGACAAAGGAGATCATCCGTGGCTGAGACCGTGCTCCGGGCCGCCGAGGACGGCGCCCTGCCGCAGATCCCGGTGGGCGACTGGATCGACACCGGCTTCGACTGGGTCACCGAGAACTTCTCCCCGGTCTTCGACCTGATCAGCGCCGGTACCGAGACCGGTGTGGAGGGGCTGCGGGACGCGCTGCTCTTCCCCCCGTCGATCCTGCTGGCCGTGCTGCTGGCCGTGCTCGGTGGCGTCGTGCGGTCGGTGCGCTTCGCCGTCGTCTCGCTGCTGGGCCTGCTGCTGCTGATCAGCATGCGGATGTGGGAGCCGGCCATGGCGACGCTGGCACTGGTGCTGGTGTCCGCGGTCATCGCGGTCGCCATCGGCATCCCGATCGGGGTGTCGGCCGCCAAGAGCGACCGGGTCAGCGCCGTCCTCCGACCGGTGCTCGACTTCATGCAGACGATGCCGGCGTTCGTCTACCTCGTGCCTGCGGTGACCTTCTTCGGCATCGGCCTCGTCCCGGGCGTCGTGACCACGATCATCTTCGCCATGCCGCCCGCCATCCGGCTCACCGAGCTGGGCATCCGGCAGGTCGACCCGGAGCTGGTGGAGGCCGGACACGCCTTCGGGAGCCCGCCCGGGAAGATCCTGCGCGGCATCCAGCTGCCGCTCGCCCTGCCGACGATCATGGCCGGGGTCAACCAGGTGATCATGCTGGCGCTGTCCATGGCGGTCATCGCCGGGCTGATCGGCGCGGCCGGGCTGGGTGGCGTCGTCGTCACCAGCATCTCCCGGCTCGACGTCGGGCTGGGCTTCGAGGGCGGCCTGTCGGTCGTCATCCTCGCCATCTACCTCGACCGGCTGACCAGCGCCTTCGGCCAGCGGCGCGGGCGGCTGTCCGGCTTCCCGTCCTTCCTCAGCCGCGGCGGCACGGTCGGCAAGGCTGGCCTCGGCGCCAGCAGCCGGTCCGCCGACGCGGTCATGCCCGTCGGGACCGACCAGGACTCACCGAACCGACCTGCCCGGTAGCCGACCGGCGCGGCCCTCCCGGGCCGTTGCCGCGGAGCCGGAGCACCAACGGTGCGCGGGGCAGTCGACCGCCACCAGATGTAGGAGAGGAACGACCACATGAACAAGCACCTGACCACCCGAGGCGCGCGTCTCGCCGCCGGACTCGCCGCCGTCGCCCTCACCGCCACCGCCTGCGGTGGGGACGCCGAGGAGGAGACCACCGCCGCCGGTGGGACGTCGTCCGGCAGCGGCTGCGAGACCGTCAACCTGGGCTTCATCCCCTCCTGGACCGACGGCCTGAGCATGGCCCACCTGTGGGACAGCGTCCTCGGCGAGCAGGGCATCGAGGTCGAGATGACCGAGATCTCCGAGGCGGCTCCGTTGTACGCCGGCCTGGCCGGGGGCGACGTCGACGTCTACCCGTCCGCCTGGTCCGAGGTCACGCACGCGGCCTACATGGAGGAGTACGGCGACCAGCTCGAGGACCTCGGTGCCTGGTACGAGGGCGCGAAGCTGACCTTCGCCGTCCCGGAGTACACCGACATCGAGTCGATCGCCGACCTGGCCGGCAACGCCGAGATGTTCGACGGCCGGATCGTCGGCATCGAGCCTGGTGCGGGCCTCACCGCCACCACCAAGGACAGCGTCATGCCGACCTACGGGCTGGAGGAGGACTACACGCTGGTCGAGTCCTCCACCACCGCGATGCTGGCCGAGCTGCAGGCGGCGACCGACGCCAACGAGGACATCGTCGTCACCCTGTGGCGCCCGTTCTGGGCCAACAGCGAGTTCCCGGTCAAGGACCTGGCCGACCCCGAGGGCGCACTGGGCGGGTCCGAGGGTCTGCACACACTGGCCCGTGAGGGCTTCTCCGCCGACTGCGCCGACGTGGCGTCGATGATGGAGAACGCGACCCTCACCGACGAGCAGTACGGCTCGCTGGAGAACATGGTCGTCAACGAGTACGGCGAGGGCCGGTACGACGAGGCCGTCGACGCCTGGCTCGAGGAGAACCCGGACTTCATGGAGTCCCTGCAGGCCTGATCGGTGCGCACCGCCGCTCGCTGAGCGACCGGAGCACACACCCGAGGGGCCCGACGGCGCCTGCCGTCGGGCCCCTCGGTCGTCCGATACCCTCTCGTCGGCAACCGGCCCGCGCGCAGCGGCCCGGTGGTGGTGCAGCCGCACCGCCGCAGCCCCCGTAGCTCAGGGGATAGAGCATCGGTTTCCTAAACCGTGTGCCGCAGGTTCGAATCCTGCCGGGGGCACCAGCTGGTCACTGCAGCTCGACGAAGCGCTCCACGTCGACCGGCCGGCCGGCGATGACGATCTCCGCGCCGTAGGTGAGCACGGTGTCGTAGCCGGCGTGCGTGTAGCTCGCCGTGTTCTCCGGCTTCACCGACACCACGGTGACGTGGTGCTTCTTCCGCAGGCCGGTCTGGCCGAGCGGGACGCCGACGATCTCCCTCGGCGGCTTGGTCTTGGCGAAGACCCACTGCGGGTCCAGCTCCACCCAGTCCAGCAGCCGGCCGGCGACCAGGTGCGCGATCCGTTCGCCCATCTCCTGCTCGGGGAAGACGACGTGATGGGCGCCGATGCGGCTCAGGATGGTCGCCTGCTGCCGGGTCACGGCCTTGGCCCAGATGTCGGGGACCTCGAGCTCGGACAGCAGCGCGGTGGTGAGGATGCTGGCCTCGAGGTGGCCGCCGATGGCCACGACGACGCGGCTGAAGTCGGCGATGCCGATCTCGCTCAGCGCGTCGGCGTCGGTGGAGTCGGCGATGACGACCTGGCCCAGCTGCCCGGACAGTCGCTGGACGATGTCGGGCCGGTTGTCCACGGCGAGCACCTCGGTGCCGCCGCGGGCCAGCTCCAGGGCGAGTGCGGTGCCGAACCGACCCAGGCCGAGCACGGCGACGGGGTCCTTGTGGCTAGCCAACGATGGTCCTCTCCTCGGGGAGCTGGTGCCGGCGGCCGCGGTCGCGGAGCGCGAGCCCCGACGCCAGGGTGAGCGGCCCGATCCGGCCGATGTACATGAGCAGCACGAGCAGCACCTGCCCCGCTGGCGGGACGTCGGCGGTGATGCCGGTGGACAGGCCGACGGTGGAGAAGGCGGAGACGACCTCGAAGAGCACCACGTCGAAGCTGAAGTCGGTGAGGGCCTCCATGACGAAGGTGGAGACGGCGACCACGCCGATGCCGAGCAGTGCGATCGCCAGCGCCTGGCGCTGGTTGGTGCTCGGCACCCGGCGACGGCCGACCTCGACGTCGGGGTCACCGCGCATCTCCGCCCACAGGACGTAGGCCAGCAGGCCGAAGGTGGTCACCTTGATGCCGCCGGCGGTCCCGGCGCTGCCGCCGCCGATGAACATCAGCGCGTCGGTGAGCAGCAGAGTCTCGGGCTGGTAGGCGGCGATGTCGAGGTTGTTGAACCCGGCGGTGCGCGGCATCACCGCCGCGGTGAACGCGGCCAGCAACGTCGCCCCGGCGCCCAGTCGGCCGAGGGTCCCGGGGTTGCCGCCCTCGGCGACCAGGAACAGCAGGGTCCCGCCGACGAGCAGGACGACGGTGACGATGACGGTGATCCGGGTAAGCACCGACCAGCTCTTCGGCGTCCGCCACTCGCGGGCCAGCTCGAAGACCACCGGGAAGCCCAGGCCGCCCAGGATGACGGCGGCGCAGATCGTCAGGCTGATCCACGGGTCGGCCACGTACTGCACGAGGCTGTCGGCGTTGAGCCCGAAGCCGGCGTTGTTGAACGCCGAGACGGCGTGGAACACACCCGAGTAGGCCGCCGACGACAGCGGCTGGTCGTAACCGGTGGCGAACCGGATCCCGAGTACGACGGCGACCACGGCCTCGACGCCGAGGCTGAAGAGCACCACCCTGCGGATGACCCGGCGGACGTCCGCGGCGGACAGCGCCTTGGTCTCCGCCTGGGCGATCAGCCGGGCGCGCAGCCCCAGTCGGCGGGACAGCACCACCGCGAGCAGGGTGGCCAGCGTCATGATCCCCAGGCCGCCGGCCTGGATGAGCAGCAGGATCACCGCCTGGCCGAAGCCGGACCAGTAGGTGCCGGTGTCGACGGTGACCAGTCCGGTGACGCACACCGCGGACGTGGCGTGGAACAGCGCGGTGAGGAGGTCGGCGCGACCGGGGCCGGCGACGGCGACGGGCAGCGACAGCAGCGCGGTGCCGACGGCGACGGCCACGGCGAAGGCGCCGGCGATGACCCGGCCCGGGTGGT
Organism: Modestobacter sp. KNN46-3; assembly: GCF_011039295.1. Classification (NCBI taxonomy): domain Bacteria; kingdom Bacillati; phylum Actinomycetota; class Actinomycetes; order Geodermatophilales; family Geodermatophilaceae; genus Modestobacter; species Modestobacter sp. KNN46-3. The sequence goes on from NZ_JAAKGN010000017.1 coordinate 47,887, forward strand.
GGAAGCCGCGAGCGGGGGTCGGGCGGCCGGCCGGGCTGCGGATGCCCTGCGTCACCGCAGGCCCGGCGGGCGGGCACAGGGGCGGGCGAGCACGGCGACACGGTGCCACACCTCCCCGGCCGATCTGGGCCCGCAGCTCGGCGACGCCGAGGAAGTCGTGGGCGAGGAGGGCGTCGAGCAGCTCGCGCGCCTCGTCGGTCAGGGGGCGAGGGCTCTGGGCGGCCCGCGGCCCGGTATCAGC
>NZ_JAAKGN010000170.1:0-9783 GCF_011039295.1 Modestobacter sp. KNN46-3
AGGGGTTTTTTGTTGGCCGGGCACCGCCTCGCCGGCCCCTCCGCCCACCGACAGGCGTCCGCCGCAGCACCCCACCCCGCGCCCAGGGAGATCGTCCAGATGAGCACCACCAGCAGCACCGGCCGCACCGCCGCGGCCCTTCCCTCCTCCGCAGCCGGCCCCGCGGCCGGTCCCGCCCCCGGCGCGGGTCCCGCGCCGGCCACGGCGGTGGCCCCCAGCGAGGCCGCCGCGCAGGCCACCCTCGGGGTCGAGACGACCGCCCGGTCGATGGCCGAGGCGGCCGCCGAGCCGGTCACCGGGATCACCGGTGCGCAGAGCCTGGTCCGGTCCCTGGAGGCGGTCGGTGTCGAGGTGGTCTTCGGCATCCCGGGCGGGGCGATCCTGCCGGCCTACGACCCGCTCTTCGACTCCGCGCTGCGGCACGTGCTGGTCCGGCACGAGCAGGGCGCCGGGCACGCCGCCACCGGGTACGCCCAGGCCACCGGCCGGGTCGGCGTCTGCATGGCGACCTCCGGGCCGGGTGCGACGAACCTGGTCACCCCGCTGGCCGACGCCTACATGGACTCGGTGCCCGTCGTCGCCATCACCGGCCAGGTGCCCAGCGCCGCGATCGGGACGGACGCCTTCCAGGAGGCCGACATCCGCGGCATCACCATGCCGATCACCAAGCACAACTTCCTGGTCACCGACCCCGACGAGATCCCGCAGCGGATCGCCGAGGCGTTCCACCTGGCCGGCACCGGCCGCCCCGGGCCGGTGCTGGTCGACATCTCCAAGGACGCGCTGCAGGCCACCACCGACTTCAGCTGGCCGCCGCGGCTGGACCTGCCCGGCTACAAGCCGACCACCCGCCCGCACGGCAAGCAGGTTCGCGAGGCCGCGGCGCTCATCGCCGCCGCCCGCCAGCCGGTCCTCTACGTCGGCGGCGGCGTCCTCAAGGCCGGTGCCGCCGAGGAGCTGGCCGAGCTGGCCGAGCTGACCGGCGCCCCGGTGGTCACCACGCTGATGGCCCGCGGGGCCTTCCCGGACAGCCACCGGCAGAACCTGGGCATGCCGGGCATGCACGGCAACGTCACCGCGGTCACCGCGCTGCAGAAGGCCGACCTGCTGGTCGCCCTGGGCGCCCGCTTCGACGACCGGGTGACCGGCGAGCTGTCGAGCTTCGCCCCGCACGCCGCCGTCGTCCACGCCGACATCGACCCGGCCGAGATCGGCAAGAACCGCAAGGCCGACGTGCCGATCGTCGGGGACGCCAAGGCCACGATCGTCGAGCTGGTGTCCGCGCTGCGCGCCGAGCACGAGGCCGGGCGCACCCCGGACCTGGACGCCTGGTGGACGCAGTTGGACGACTGGCGCACCCGGTACCCGCTGGGCTACGACTGGCCCGAGGACGGGATGCTCTCCCCGCAGTACGTGATCGAGCGGCTGGGCGCCATCGCCGGCCCGGACGCCATCTACGCCTCCGGGGTCGGGCAGCACCAGATGTGGGCGGCCCAGTTCATCTCCTACGAGAAGCCCGGCACCTGGTTGAACAGTGGTGGGCTCGGCACGATGGGCTACGCCGTCCCGGCCGCGATGGGCGCCAAGTACGGCATGCCCGGCACCACCGTGTGGGCCATCGACGGCGACGGCTGCTTCCAGATGACCAACCAGGAGCTGGCCACCTGCGCCATCGAGGGCATCCCGATCAAGGTCGCCGTCATCAACAACGGCAACCTCGGCATGGTCCGGCAGTGGCAGACCCTGTTCTACGAGGGGCGTTACTCCAACACCCACCTGAACACCCACGGTGGCAAGGAGGGGACGGCCCGGCAGGTCCGGATCCCCGACTTCGTCACCCTCGCCGAGGCGCTGGGCTGCGTCGGGCTGCGCTGCGAGTCCAAGGACGACGTCGACGCGGTGATCGAGAAGGCCATGGCGATCAACGACGCGCCCGTCGTCATCGACTTCATCGTCGGCTCCGACGCCCAGGTGTGGCCGATGGTCGCCGCCGGCAAGAGCAACGACGAGATCCTGGCCGCGCGCGACGTGCGCCCGGTCTTCGGGGAGGGGCAAGTCTGATGAAGGACCCCCTCTCCCCCCACCACTCGCTCCGCTCGCGGCGGGCCCCTGAGACGGGGCCGACCAGCTCGCAGGAAGAAGGCCCCCGTTGACCCGTCACACGCTCTCGGTCCTGGTGGAGAACAAGTCCGGCGTCCTGGCCCGGGTCTCGGCGCTGTTCAGCCGGCGCGGGTTCAACATCGAGTCCCTCGCCGTGGGGCCGACGGAGAACCCGGACCTGTCCCGGATGACGATCGTGGCCGACGCCGAGGCGCAGCCGCTGGAGCAGATCACCAAGCAGTTGAACAAGCTGATCGAGGTGATCAAGATCGTCGAGCTGGACACCGCCGCGGTGCAGCGTGAGCTCCTGCTGGTCAAGGTGCGCGCGCCGCTGGCCGACCGCGCCCAGGTGCTGCAGACCGCCGAGCTCTTCCGCGCCCGGGTGATCGACGTCAACACCGACACCGTCACCCTCGAGGCCACCGGCACGCCGGACAAGCTGCAGGCGCTGCTGGCCGTCCTCGCACCGCTCGGCATCAAGGAGATGGCCCAGTCCGGCACCGTCGCCCTGGGCCGCGGACCGCGGTCGATGAGCGGCGCCGGTACCTTGCGCCCGGTCGAGCGCTCCGCCTGAACGAACACCCCCAGATCAGGGGCCAAAGTCGCGATTTTGGCCCTCCGCTGAACAAAGGAGAGCACCACCAGATGGCCGCCGAGATCTTCTACGACGACGACGCCGACCTCTCGATCATCCAGGGGCGCACCGTCGCCGTCCTGGGCTACGGCAGTCAGGGCCACGCCCACGCGCTGTCGCTGCGCGACTCCGGCGTCGACGTCCGGGTCGGCCTGCCCGAGGGCTCGAAGAGCCGGGCCAAGGCCGAGGCCGAGGGCCTGCGCGTGGTCACCCCCGCCGAAGCGTCCGCCGAGGCCGACCTGATCATGATCCTCGCCCCGGACCACGTGCAGCGGACGCTGTACACCGAGTCGGTCGAGCCCAACCTGCAGGACGGCGACGCGCTGTTCTTCGGCCACGGCTTCAACATCCGCTTCGGCTACATCAAGCCCCCGGCCGGGGTCGACGTCGCCATGGTCGCCCCCAAGGGCCCCGGGCACCTGGTGCGCCGCGAGTTCAGCGACGGCAAGGGCGTGCCCTGCCTCATCGCCGTCGAGCAGGACGCCAGCGGCAGCGCGCAGGCCCTCGCGCTCTCCTACGCGAAGGGCATCGGCGGCACCCGCGCCGGCGTCATCAAGACGACGTTCGCCGAGGAGACCGAGACCGACCTGTTCGGTGAGCAGGCCGTGCTCTGCGGCGGCATGTCCGCCCTCGTGGCCGCCGGGTTCGAGACCCTCACCGAGGCCGGCTACCAGCCCGAGATCGCCTACTTCGAGTGCCTGCACGAGCTCAAGCTGATCGTCGACCTCATGTACGAGGGCGGCATCGCCAAGCAGCGCTGGTCGGTCAGCGACACGGCCGAGTACGGCGACTACACCTCCGGCCCGAAGGTCGTCGACGCCCGTGTCAAGGAGTCGATGAAGGAGGTCCTCGCCGCGATCAAGGACGGCTCCTGGGCCGCTGCCTTCATCGCCGACCAGGACGCCGGTGCGCCGGACTTCAAGGCCAAGCGCGCCGCGGCCGAGGCGCACCCGATCGAGGAGACCGGCCGCAAGCTCCGTGGCCTGATGAGCTGGGTCAGCGCCAGCGACGACTACACCGGTACCGCCGCCCGCTGAGGCAACGCCCCGCTGAGCAGGCCCCCTCTCCGGGGCCGACACGACACGGCCCCCGCAGCGTCTGCTGCGGGGGCCGTGTCGCGTCCGGGGGAGGGGTCAGCGGATCGCTGCCCGCTGGGCCCGGCGGGCGGCGAAGTAGCGGCTGGCCGGCTTGAGGCACACCAGCACGACGGTCGCGACCGCGGCGGCGACCAGCAGCAGGGAGAACAGGATGGCGCCGCCGTCCCCGTCGCCGAGGGCGCCGACGAGGGTCAGGCCGGTGAACGCGATGGCGATCGACCCGCCGACGATGAGCAGGACCCGGTTGCGGCCGGTCAGCGCCCAGACCGAGCCCCAGATCATCAGCACCGTCCACAGCACGGTGATCAGCCCGAAGGCCAGTGAGATCCCGCCGACCGCACCGAGCCCGCCGCCGGCGACGGAGAAGAGCTCCTCGTCGAAGCCCTCGGCGCCGGCGAGGGCCGCAGCGCCGAAGACGATCAGGAAGAAGCCGACCAGGACGCCGAACGCCGCCAGCACGAAGCCCAGGACGGCGGCGGTGATCACCGCTCCGGGGCGGGCGGTCGACGGGGACTCCCCGTACCCGTACTGCCCGTAGGACTGGCCCTGCTGGCCGTAGGGCTGCTGGCCGTACTGCTGCTGGCCGTAGGGGTCTGGCTGGCCGTACTGCCCGTACTGGCCGTACTGCGGTTGGCCGTACTGGCCCTGCCCGTACTGGGGCTGGCCGTACTGGCCCTGCCCGTACTGGGGCTGGCCGTACTGGCCCTCGCCGTACTGGCCCTGCCCGTACTGGGGCTGCCCGTACTGGGGCTGCCCGTACTGCGGTTGGCCGTACCCGGGCTGACCCGTCCCGCCCTGGCCGTACTGCGGGTCCGGCTGCTCGTACGGGTTCTGGCCGGTAGGGGGCCCGTACGAGGGCTGGCCGTACTGCTCCTGGCCGTACTGCTCCTGGCCGTACTGCTCCCCGGGCTGGGAGCCCTGCCCGAACGCGGTGGAGCCGGTGTTCCCCGGGGCCGGCGGCGGCTCTCCCCCCTCCGGCTGCTGGCCGAACGGGGTCGTCTCGTGACGGCCCTGGGCGTCGTCCCGGTCGCTGCTCATGTTCTCCTCCGACGAGGCCGGTGGTACCGGCGCTTCGCCGCCAGCTTGGCGGTGCCGGCAGGGCCGGGCAAGCACGGGGGTCCGTCCGTGTGTCCACCCAGTGGGACCAGTGGACACCGGCGCGCCGCGTGGTGGGCGGCGTCCCTACGCTGTGGAGTCGTGACCACGACCACGCCCGTCGTCCTGATCGCCGAAGAGCTCGCGCCCAGCGTGTTGGAGGTGCTGGGAGGCGACGTCGAGATCCGCCACGTCGACGGCGCCGACCGGGGCGCCCTGCTGCCCGCGCTGGCCGACGCATCGGCCGTGCTCATCCGCTCGGCAACCCAGATCGACGCCGAGGCGCTCGCTGCGGCGCCGCAGCTCAAGGTCGTCGCGCGGGCCGGCATCGGCCTGGACAACGTCGACGTCCCCGCGGCCACCGAGCGCGGTGTGCTGGTCGTCAACGCCCCGACCTCCAACATCGTCAGCGCCGCCGAGCACGCCGTCGCGCTGCTGCTCGCCGCCGCCCGGCACATCCCGGCCGCCGACGCCTCGCTGCGCGACGGGAAGTGGGCGCGGTCGAAGTTCACCGGCGTCGAGGTCACCGAGAAGACCGTGGGCGTCGTCGGGCTGGGCCGGATCGGGGTGCTGGTCGCCCAGCGGCTGGCCGCCTTCGGCGTCACCCTGATCGCCTACGACCCCTACATCCAGCCCGGCCGGGCCGCCCAGCTCGGTGTCCGGCTGGTGTCCCTGGACGAGCTGCTGCGTGAGTCGGACTTCATCACCGTCCACCTGCCCAAGACCCCGGAGACCCTCGGGCTGATCGGCGCCGAGCAGCTGGCAGCCACCAAGCGCGGCGTGATCATCGTCAACGCCGCCCGGGGCGGGCTGGTCGACGAGGCCGCCCTGGCCGAGGCGCTGCAGTCCGGCCAGGTCGGTGCCGCCGGCATCGACGTGTACGCCAAGGAGCCCTGCACCGACAGCCCGCTGTTCGGGCTGCCGAACGTGGTGGTCACCCCGCACCTGGGCGCCTCCACCACCGAGGCGCAGGACAAGGCCGGCACCGCCGTGGCGCGCAGCGTCCGCCTGGCGCTGCAGGGCGACTTCGTGCCCGACGCGGTGAACGTCCAGGCCGGCGGCATCGTGGCCGAGGACGTCCGCCCCGGGCTGCCGCTGGCCGAGAAGCTCGGCCGGGTGTTCACCGCGGTCGCCGGTGGGCTGGCCCAGTCGGTGCACGTGGAGGTGCAGGGCAAGATCGCCGAGTTCGACGTCTCCGTCGTCCAGCTGGCCGTGCTGCGGGGCGTCTTCTCCGACGTCGTCGAGGAGCCGGTCACCTACGTCAACGCGCCGCTGCTGGCCGACCAGCGGGGCCTGGACGTCACCCTGTCCAGCAGCACCGAGAGCCCGCACTACCGCAACCTGATCACCGTGCGGGGGGCGATGGCCGACGGCACGGAGGTGACCGTCTCGGGCACGCTCTACGGCAAGAACCAGGTGCCCAAGCTGACCGAGGTCAGTGGCTTCGAGATCGACCTGGCCGCCGACGGCTACCTGATGTTCTTCGTCTACGCCGACCGGCCCGGCGTCGTCGGCACGGTGGGGGCAGCGCTCGGCGAGGCGGGGGTCAACATCGCCGGCGCACAGGTCAGCCGCACCACCCAGGGCGGCGAGGCGCTGATGGCCGTGACCGTCGACAGCCCGGTCAGCGGGGAGCTGCTGGCCGACATCGCTCAGCGGATCGGCGCCGGGCAGGCCCGGACCGCCGACCTCAACCCGAGCTGACCCGCTCGTCTCCCGCGCGACCACAGGCCGCGTCGTCCCCACGGGGACGACGCGGCCTCGTCGTGTCCGGGTTCGATCCGGGCACCGGCCACTGGGCCGAACGGTGGTTGAGGGCTGACTCAACGTGTCATCTGCCCGGTCTCGTTCCGCTGAACGGTGAGCGGCACGCCGGTGTCCAGATGTCGACGGCTCCGAGGCCGGGTCGATGCCCGAGAACTCGGCGCAGATGCGCTGCGCGACGGGCCGCGCTGCGCCGAACGGCCTATTGGCCGCCGGCGACCACGGCGAGCACCGTGTGACTGGTCCGTCTCAGTTGGTCACCGTTCCTGGTGATCGGCCGGGCGGTCCTCCCGCACGAATCACTGACAGGGGTGCCCGTGGGTCCGAGCAGCACGCACACGAACCGGGCGGGACGCCGACGCGTCGCCGTCCGGACGGGGGTCGTCGCCATGACGGCCGCCCTGGTCACGACGGGGGGCGTCGGCGGTGCGCTGGCCGCGCCCGCCGCACCGGTGGCCGACCGGGGGCAGGCCGACCTGAGCGCCGGCCAGCTGGACCAGCTCAGGTCCCAACTGGCCGCCCAGGCGCGGCCGGCGGGTCTGCCGCAGCGCGGTCCGACGTCCTTCTTCCTGGAGATCGACGAGACCGGCACCTCGCAGGTCTACTCCGACGCACTCGACGAGGGGGAGGGGCAGGCGCAGGCCGCCGACGCGGCGCGGGCCGCCAAGCCGGAGGTCGAGGCCGCCGCCGACCGGGTCGTCGCCGACCTGCCGGACTCGGTGGCCGACGCCGAGGTGCTCTACACCGCCTCCACGGTCGTGCCCGGCGTCGCGGTGTCCGCGGACGCCAGCGACTACGAGGCGTTGACCGCACTGCCCGGGGTCACCGCGGTGCACGCGATCACCCCGAAGGAGACCAGCAACACCGGCGCCGCCGAGGTCGTCCGGGCCGTCGAGGCCTGGCAGGCGCTGGGCAACACCGGCGAGGGCGTCTCCGTCGGCATCATCGACACCGGCATCGACTACACCCACGCCGACTTCGGCGGCAGCGGCGACGTCGCCCAGTACGCGGCGCTCCAGGCCGCCGAGGCAGCCCCCGCCCCGGCCGGGGTCTACCCGAACGCCAAGGTCGTCGGCGGGCGGGACTTCGTCGGCGACAGCTACAACGCGGACCCGAGTTCCCCCGACCACCAGCCGGTGGCCATGCCCGACGACAACCCGCTGGACTGCAACGGTCACGGCACCCACGTGGCCGGCACCGCAGCGGGCTACGGCGTGACCGCGGACGGGCAGACCTACACCGGCGCATACGACGAGTCCTTCGACCCGGGCGCGCTGCGCATCGGTCCCGGCATGGCGCCGGACGCCTCGCTGTACGCGCTCAAGGTGTTCGGCTGCGACGGCTCGACCGACGTCACCATCCAGGCCCTGGAGTGGGCGATGGACCCCGACGGTGACGGGTCGATCGACGACCACCTCGACGTCGTCAACCTCTCCCTCGGCTCGGACTACGGCCTGGCCGACGACGCCGACGCGATGGTCGCGAACGAGGCGATGGAGCACGGCATGCTCGTCGTCATGTCCGCCGGCAACGCCGGGGACAGCTACGACATCGGCGGCTCGCCGGGCAACGCCCCGCGCGGGATCGGCGTGGCCGCGTCCAACGACGGCTACGGCATCTTCGACGGCTGGCAGGTCGTCTCCGGCGGGGGCCCCAGCGGCATCCGGCCGGGCCTGCGCTCGATCGCCTACAGCGACCGCGACGAGGCGGGCGAGCTCGAGCCCGACCTGACCGGCCCGGTCGTCCTGCCCGAGGCCGGGGACGACCCGACCGGGTGCGCCCCGTGGAGCGGGGACTACACCGGCGAGATCGTCCTCATCGAGGCCGACGGGTTCGCCTGCGGTTCGGTGGCCAAGGGCTCCAACGCCCGTGACCACGGCGCCGTCGGTTTCATGATCATCGGTGACGACGACCTGCTGGAGACCGGGATCACCGGGGTCCCGGAGATCCCGGGCATCCTCATCACCGCGACCGACGGTGCGGCGCTCGCCGCCGCCGTCCAGGCCGGCCCGGTGACGGTCACCTTCGGCCCGAGCCTCAAGGACGCCGCCACCGTCGACGACCCGGCGCAGATCGACCTGCTCGCGTCGTTCTCCTCCCGCGGCACCCGCCAGGCCGGTGGCCTCAAGCCGGACGTCTCCGCGCCCGGCGTGACGGTGTACTCCGCAGCGGTCGGCACCGGCGACGAGGGCGTCAGCCAGTCCGGCACCTCGATGGCCGCCCCGGTCACCTCCGGGGTCACCGCGCTGATCCGCGCCGCGCACCCGGACTGGACGACGGAGGAGGTCAAGGCCGACCTGATGAACACCGCCGTCCACGACGTGCACACCGCCGAGGGCGTCGTCTACGGCCCGAACCGGCAGGGCGCCGGCCGCATCGACGCCCGGGCGGCCCTGGACAACCAGGTGCTGGCCTACGCCGACGCCGGCTCCGGCGTCGTGTCCGCCTCCTTCGGCGTGATCGAGGCGGTCGACCCGAAGCTGGTGCGGAACGAGCAGATCACCGTCTCCAACAAGAGCGACCGGACCGTCGGCTACAAGCTGCGGTACGAGGCGCTGGTCGACCAGCCCGGTGCCAGCTACCGGGTGGAGCCCTCGGTCGTGCACGTCGCGCCGAACACCAAGACGGTGGTCAACGTCGTCCTGACCGTGAAGCGGGACCAGCTGCGCAAGGTGGCCGACCCGACGATGGTCACCGACGACGGCCGGCAGTTCCTGGGCGAGGCCAGTGGCCGGGTGGTGCTCACCCCGAAGAAGGGCGACGCACCGACGCTCCGGGTGCCGGTGCACGCGAACCCGGAGCCGGCGTCGAACCTGATCGCGCAGGACCGGGAGGGCGGCACCTCGATCACCCTGGTCGGCCGGGGCGTGAGCAACGGCCCGGCGTTCGAGCCGACGTCCTACACCTCGCTGGCCACCGCCTTCGAGGGCCTGGGCCGCAGCCCGCAGATGCCCCGGTGCGCCGACGCCGCCCTCCCGGACTGCTACAAGTCCGAGCTGGAACGGTCGGTCGACCTGGCCATGGTGGGGGTGGCCTCCGACGTGGCAGCCAGCCCGGCGGACCCGTGGCTGTACTTCGGGGTCACCGCGCACG
>NZ_JAAKGN010000171.1:0-9758 GCF_011039295.1 Modestobacter sp. KNN46-3
AACCTCCACCAGGCCGTCGAAGAACTTGCCGGCCGAGTAGACCGGGTCCCGCACCTGCGCCTCGCTGCCCCAGCCCTGCGAGGGCCGCTGGTGCTCGTCGCCGCCCTCCTCGCCGCCGTCGCGCTGCTCTGGCGGGAGGAGGAGGGCACGCCGTCGGTGCTCGCCGGGTGCACGGTCCCCGGCTCGGACGTCAGCGTCACCGCCGAACAGGCGGCCAACGCGGCGACGATCGCGGCGGTCGCCCGCTCGCGTGGCCTGCCACCGCGGGCCACCGTCATCGCGCTGGCGACCGCGCAGCAGGAGTCCCGGCTGCGCAACCTCGACTACGGCGACCGCGACTCCCTCGGCCTGTTCCAGCAGCGGCCCTCGCAGGGCTGGGGCAGCGAGGCGCAGGTGCGGGACCCGGTCTACTCGGCCGGCAAGTTCTTCGACGGCCTGGTGGAGGTGCCCGGCTGGGAGACCGGGCGGCTCACCGAGGTGGCCCAGGCGGTCCAGCGCAGCGGCTACCCGGAGCTGTACCAGCAGTGGGAACCGATGGCGAGCGCGCTGAGCGGTGCCCTGCTCGCCACCTCCCCGGAGGCCCTGACCTGCGGCGCGGCGCCGGGCGCCGGTCCGGCCACCCTGGCCGACCGGACGGCCGTGGTCACCGAGGCCGCCCGGCGGGAGGCCGGCCCGCCCACGGTCGAGACCGACGGCACCGTCTCCATCGCCGGCGCCGGCTGGCCGGAGGCCACCTGGGCGGTGGCGCACGCCGAGCGTTTCGGCGTCACCGAGGTGGCGATGGACGGCTGGCGCTGGACCCCCGCGGTCGGCTGGGAGAGCACCCCGAGCGCCTTCGAGCTGCCGCTCCGGCTCCGCCTGGACTGACCGGCGGTCAGTCGGCCGACCCGAGCAGGAAGGCGGTCGCCGCGCCCGTCGCGGCGAGCGAGCGCACGGTGTTCCACCGGGTCCAGCGGCCGGCGTTCTCCCGCCACGCCTCCGCCGCACCCGGCGCCGCGGCGTCCAGCCGGGCCAGCGCGTCGTTGAGCGGGACGTTCGCCAGCACGGTGACCCCGACGACCCCGAACAGGTACAGCGCGACACCGGTCAGCACGGCCGGCCGACGCGCCCCGGCGAGCTCGGTCCCGCCCAGCACCAGGCAGACCAGCGCGGTGCCGAACAGCAGCGTCATGAAGCCCGGGCGGACCGCCGTGCGGTTGACCGACTGCATCGCCGTCGCACCGGCGGCGCCGGGCAGGGCGGTCAGGGCCGGCACCACCATCAGGCTGAAGACGGCGAAGGCACCGGCGACCAGCCCCGACCCGATCGTCGCGACCACCAGCACGGGTGGGCGCTCCCCGCTCACGCCCGGCTCCCGGCGAGCGCACTCCGCCGCACCGCGTCGGTGAAGTCGGTGGCCGGGCGGCCCAGCGCCTGCTGCACCCCGTGTGCAGGCGCGGCGTTGCGGCCGTCCAGGACCTCGGTGAACAGGTGGGCCATCAGCTCGACCACCTCCGGCGGCGCACCGTCACCCGCCAGGGCAGCGGTGAACTCCGCCAGCGGCACCGACCGGAAGGCCACCGACCGGCCCGTCGCCGCGGCGAGCTCGGCCACCGCCGCGGCGAAGGTCAGCGCCCGCGGCCCGGTCAGCTCGTGGGTGAGCCCGGCGTGCCCGTCGTCCAGCAGTGCGGCGACGGCCACGTCGGCGATGTCGTCGGCGTCCACGAACAGCTCGACCACGTCGTCCACGGGCAGCGCGATCTCACCGGCGCGCACCGCATCGGCGAACTGCCCCTCGGTGAAGTTCTGCACGAACCAGCTGCAGCGCACCACCGTCCAGTCCAGCCCGGCGCTGCTGGCGGTCTCCCGTACCGCCTGCTCCGCCCGCTGCGCGGCGGGCTCCCCGCGCCCGGACAGCAGCACCACCCGGCCGACCCCGGCCCGGGCGGCCCGGTCGGTGAACGCGGTCAGGACGTCGTCCGCCCCAGGGACGGCGAGGTCCGGCGCGTACGCCAGGTACACCGCGGAGGCGCCGGCCAGGGCGGCGTCCCAGGTGGTGGACTCGGCCCAGTCGAGCCGGCAGGCAGCGCTCCGGGAAGCGACCCGCACGGGCACGCCACGGGCCCGCAGTCGATGGGCGATGCGGCCGCCGGTCGTCCCGGTGCCGCCGGTCACGAGGATCAGCTGTTCGGTCATGACGTCAGTACAGCGAGGCCGATCGAGACGATCCATCGCCGAGGAGCGCGAAGACATGCGTCAGCGTCTACGCTGCGCCGCATGGACGCCGTCTCCGCCCTGCTCGACGGCCCGCACGCGCGTGGGGCCTTCCTCCTGCGCTCCCTGCTCAGCCCGCCCTGGTCGATGCGGATCGCCGACGAGGCGCCACTGACCCTGCTCGCCGTCCTGCACGGCTCGGCGTGGGTGGTGCTCGCCGACGGCCGCACCGAGCACATCGGCGCCGGCGACGTCGCCCTGGTCCGCGGTCCGCAGCACTACACGGTCGCCGACGAACCCTCGACGCCGCCGCAGGTGTCCGTCGGCCCCGGGCAGCAGTGCACCCCCGTCGGGTCGGGCACCGGGATGGCCGAGCTGGGCACCCGCGCGTGGGGCAACGACGTCGCCGGGGGCACCGTGCTGCTCACCGGCACCTACCCCCAGCCCGGGGCGGTGGGCGAGCGGCTGGTGCGGGCGCTCCCGCCACTGGTGGTCGTCCCCGCCGACGAGGGCACGTCCGCGGTGACCCGGCTGCTCGCCGCGGAGGTGGCCCGGGAGGCGCCCGGCCAGGAGGCCGTGCTGGACCGGCTGCTGGACGTCACCCTCGTGTCCGCGCTGCGGGTCTGGGCCGCCCGACCGGAGGCACGCGCCCCCGGCTGGTACGTGGCCGCCGGCGACCCGGTCGTCGGGCCCGCGCTGACCCTGCTCCACGACCGCCCGGCGGAGCCGTGGACCGTCGCCTCGCTCGCCGACGCCGTCGGGGTCGCCCGGGCGACGCTGGCGCGGCGGTTCACCGAGCTCGTCGGCGAGCCGCCGATGAGCTACCTGACCAGCTGGCGGATCGCGCTCGCCACCGACCTGCTCCGCGACCGCAGCCTGACCCTCTCCGGCATCGCCCGCAGGGTGGGCTACGCGAGCCCCTTCGCGCTGAGCACCGCGTTCAAGCGGGCCACCGGCGTCAGCCCGGCTGCCCACCGCGCCACTCTCGCGAGCTAGCTGGTGAGGCGCTGCACGGCGGCGTCGATCCGCTCGTCGGTGGCGGTGAGCGCCAGCCGGACGTGCCGGCTCCCGGCCGGACCGTAGAAGCTGCCGGGTGCGGCCACGATGCCCAGCCCGGCGAGCCAGTCGATCGTCGCCCAGCAGTCCTCGTCGCGGGTGACCCAGAGGTACAGGCCCGCGTCGGAGTGGTCGATCCGCGCACCGGCGGCCCGCACGGCCGGGGCCAGCCGGTCCCGGCGGGACCGGTAGCGCTCCCGCTGGGCGTCCACGTGGCCGTCGTCGGCCAGCGCGGCGGCCATCGCCGCCTGCACCGGCGTGGGCACCAGCAGACCGAGGTGGCGGCGCACCTCCCACACCCGGCGGACCAGCGCCGGGTCACCGGACAGCAGGCCGGCGCGGTAGCCGGCGGCGGTCGACTGCTTGGACAGCGAGTGGACGGCCAGCAGACCGCTGTGGTCCGGCCCGGCGACGTCGGGGTGCAGGACCGACCTCGGCCGGACGCCGTCCCAGCCCAGCTCGACGTAGCACTCGTCGGCCACCACGGGCACGCCGTGCGTCCGCCCCCAGGCCACCCAGGCGCGCAGCTCGTCGTCGGTGAGCACCCGGCCGTGCGGGTTGCCCGGCGAGTTCAGCCAGACCAGGACGGCCGGCCCACCAGGACCACTGCCGGGGTCGGCCGGCAGGGTGTCGGTGCGCAGCACCTGCAGGCCCGCGACGACCGCCCCCACCTCGTAGGTCGGGTAGGCGACCTCGGGGATCAGCACCGTCCCGGTGCCGGAGAGCCCCAGCAGCGTCGGCAGCAGCGCGACGAGCTCCTTGGAGCCCACCGTGGGGATCACCGAGGGCACCGCCCCCAGCGGGTCGGCCAGCTGGACGCCGAGCCGACGGGAGAGCCAGCCGGCCGCCGCCCGCCGCACGTCCACGGTGCCCAACGCCGTCGGGTACCCGGGGGCGTCGCCGGCCGCGGCCAGCGCCTCCCCCAGCAGGGCCGGGGTCGGGTCCACCGGCGTGCCGATCGACAGGTCGACCGCGCCACCTGGGTGCTCAGCGGCGCGAGCGCGGGCGGGGCCCAGCGAGTCCCAGGGGAAGTCCGGCAGCCGGACCGTGCTCACTCGCCCTGGGGCGGGAGCGCGGCCACCAGCGGGTGGTCCTTGTTGATCTTGCCGGTCTTGGCGGCACCACCGGGGCTGCCCAGGTCGGAGAAGAACTCCACGTTGGCGTTGTAGAAGTCCTTCCACTTGTCCGGGACGTCGTCCTCGTAGTAGATGGCCTCCACCGGGCAGACCGGCTCGCAGGCGCCGCAGTCCACGCACTCGTCGGGGTGGATGTAGAGCATCCGGTCGCCCTCGTAGATGCAGTCCACCGGACACTCGTCGATGCACGCCTTGTCGAGGACGTCGACACAGGCCTGGGTGATGACGTAGGTCACGGGGTTCCTCCGGGACGTGCGGGGCGGTGAGCTCCCTGGCAGGCCAGGGACTGCGGTGGATCATGTCCAGTATCACCCGAGGCCTGCCCGCTCAGCGCGATGGGTGGGCCGCCGACGCGCCGCCGGACCGCGCCACCCGATCGGGGGGTGACCTGCCGCACACCCTCAAGACCGGGCGCGTCGCGCCGATGGAGCGGTGTGTCAGAGGTGAGGACGTCCGGTGACGGTGTGCCGGCGCAGGGAGACCCGCTCTCGCCGTACGACGCCGTCGCCGCCCTCGAACAGCTCCTGCTCCGGCTGCAGCGCACCTCCGGCGCCAGCCGGGTCGCCGTCTGGGTGCACGAGGCCAGCACCGGCGTCGCCGTCCCCTTCCGCCAGGTCCGCTCCGGTGGACCGGTCGGTCAGGTGCCGCCCAGCGAACGGGTGCCGCTGTCCCTGGAGCGTTCACCGGTGCTGTCCGCGGTGATCGGCGAGCGCCGCACCCTGAACATGCACCTCGACGACGCCCCGCCGTCGCTCGCCGACGAGGCGGGCCGGTACGGCGTCCGCTCGGCCCACGGCGAGCCGCTCCTGGTGGGCGACGAGGTCGTCGGTGCCCTCGTCATCGAGCCGGCCGCGGCAGCCTCGGCGTCGCAGTTGCGGCACGCCACCCCGCGGCTGGCAGTGGCCCTGCAGGCGGCCTGGACGCGCCGGTCGGAGCAGCGTCGGCTGGCCCAGGCCGAGGTGCTGCTCGGGCTGATCGAGAGCGCCGCCCTCGCCCGGTCGATGGACCAGCTCCTCGGCTCTGCCTGCGAGCAGCTCGCCGCGCTCGGCGAGGTCCACCGCGCCTGCGTCTTCCTGCTGGAGGACGGCGTCCTGGTCCCGCGGGTGGCCAGCTACGCCGACGGCCGGCGCGACGTCGGCTCCTGGACGCAGTTCCGCCAGGCACCCGAGCCGCTCCGGCTGGCCGACGAGGTGCTGCGCACCGGTCGCCCGATGTCCGCCGACCGGGACTCCGACCTGCTGACCGGCTGGTGGGTCGACGCGTTCGGCATCGCCTCGGGCCTGGCCGTGCCCCTGGGCCGCAGCCCGCAGCTGTCCGGCGTGCTGACCCTGGACAGCCCCTCCATCCAGCCCTTCTCCGAGGACGTCCGCCGGCTCGCCTCGGCCGCCGGCGCACACCTGGGTGGGGTCATCGAGCAGGCGCGCGCCACCGAGGCCCGCGCCGCGTCGCTCAGCACCGCCCGCGCCGTCCGCCAGCTGCTCGTCGACGGGGCGTCGGCGACCGGGGTGGCCGAGGCCGCCGAGGTGCTGGCCACCGTGGTGCGGGGACTGGCCGGCACCGAGCGCAGCGCCGCCTACCTGCTCGACGACGCCGGCCGGCTGGGCGAGGTCCGCCACGTCGGGTGGCCCGAGCAGAACATCCAGGTGATCCGCGACCGGCTGGTCGGCCAGGACGTCAGCGACGTCCGGTTGTGGCAGCTGACCGTCCGCGACCGGCGCCCGGTCTTCGTCCCCGACGCCGTCGCCAGCGACCTGCTGGACCCCGAGCTGGTGCAGGCGCTGGGTCTCACCTCCTACCTCAGCGTGCCGCTGCTGTCCGGCGACCGGCTGCTCGGCATGGTCGTCACCGGCTCCTCCAGCGGGGCCGGCGAGTGGTCCCCGGCGCAGCGCCAGGCCGTCCAGCAGGTGGTCCTCGAAGGTGCCCTGGTCGTGCAGAACGCCGAGCTGCGGGCGGTGGAGCAGCTGCGCGTCCAGCAGCTGGCGCTTGAGGCGCACAACGACCCGCTCACCGGACTGGCCAACCGACGGCGCTTCACCGAGGAGCTGGAGCGCACCGTCTACGCGACGCCGGGCCGGTCCTGTGCGGTGCTGATGATCGACCTGGACCGCTTCAAGGAGGTCAACGACAGCTTCGGGCACAGCGTCGGCGACGAACTGCTCCGCCTGGTCGGCCCCCGCCTCGAGCAACCACTGGGCCCGGCGGACCTGCTGGCCCGGATGGGGGGCGACGAGTTCGCCGTCCTGCTGCCCGACGCCGACGCGGCCCGGGCCCAGGAGGTCGCCGACCGGCTCGGCGCCGCCCTGCGCGAGGCCTTCGTGCTCGACGGCATGTCGCTGCACGTCGACGCCAGCATCGGCATCGCGGTGTGCCCCGACCACGGCCGGGACCGCTCGCTGCTGCTCGCCCGCGCCGACACCGCCATGTACTCGGCCAAGCGGGCCCGGGACGGCTCCCAGGTCTGGACGCCGGACGGCGCCACGGACCCCCGCGACCGGCTGCAGACCCTCGAGGAGCTACGCGGCGCACTGGACTCCGACCAGCTCGTGCCGCACTACCAGCCCCAGCTGGACCTGCGCAGCGGCCAGGTCACCGGCGTGGAGGCGCTGGTGCGCTGGGAGCACCCCGAGCGTGGCCTGCTCGCCCCGGACGCCTTCCTCGGGCTCGCCGAGCAGGCTGGCCTGATGCGCCGGCTCGCACTGCGGGTGCTGGAGCGCTCCCTCCGCGACCTGCAGGGCTGGCGCGCCGCCGGACACGACCTGTCGGTCGCGGTGAACCTGTCGGTGTCCAACCTCGCCGACGTCGCCCTGCCCGACCAGGTCGCCATGCTGCTGGAGGCGACCGAGGTGCCCGCCGCCGCGCTCACCCTGGAGATCACCGAGGACGTGCTGATGGCCGACGCGGCGCGCAGCTCCCAGGTGCTCGCCGGGCTGCGGGCCCTCGGCGTCCGGCTCTCGATCGACGACTACGGCACCGGCTACTCGTCCCTGACGTACCTGCGCGCCCTGCCGGTGCACGAGCTGAAGCTGGATCGGAGCTTCGTCGGCCAGCTCACCTCCGACGTCCGGGCCGCGGCCATCGTGCGGAGCACGCTGCAGCTGGGCCGGGACCTGGGGATGACGATCGTGGTGGAGGGCGTCGAGGACGCCGCCGCGCTGGCCGCGCTGCGGCAGTGGGGGTGCGACGTCGCCCAGGGCTACCACGTGGCCCGGCCGATGGCGGCCGAGCACGTCCTCGACTGGCTCGCCGAGCGGCTGCCGACCCCGGTGACGGCCCCGCCCACCTGAGACCGCAGGATCGACCCCATGGGACAGCGGCGCTCACCCCTGGGGGTACCGGAGCTGGAGCTGCTGGCCGCCCGTGGCTGGCAGGCGCTGGCGGAGGAGCGGCTGGGCGACTGGCTGCTGCGCGCCGGTGGCGGCTTCACCGGGCGGGCCAACTCGGCGCTGGTCGTCGGTGACCCCGGGCTGCCGCTGCCGGAGGCGGTCGCCGCCGTCACCCGCTGGTACGACGACCGGGGGCTCCGGCCGGCCGCCCAGCTGCCCGGCGTGCAGTCCCGGCGCGCCGACGCCGCCTTCGACGCGGCCGGGTGGACCCGGGACGAGGACGTGCTGGTGCTCACCGCACCGGTCGGCCGGCCGGCCGAGCCCGCCGTCCCGGTCGACCTCTCCCCCACGCCGGACGACGCCTGGCTGGCCGGCTACCGGCACCGGGGGGCGGCGCTGCCGCCGGTCGCCCGCCAGGTGCTCACCTCCGCCGCGGACGCCGTCTTCGCCTCGGTGCGGCTCGTCCCGGCCCCGGCCCCGCTGGCGGCGGTCGCCCGGGGTGCACTGACCGACGGCTGGCTGGGGGTCACCGCGGTCACCGTGGCCGAGGAGCACCGGCGTCGCGGGCTGGCCACCGCCGTGATGGCCGCGCTGGGGCGGTGGGCGGCCGAACGGGGCGCACACTCGGTCTACCTGCAGGTCACCGCGGGGAACGCCCCAGCCCGGGCGCTCTACCGGCAGGCGGGGTTCATCGAGCACCACCGCTACCACTACCGGCACCGGCCGGCCTGACCGGCGCAGCGCCCAGCGCCCGGCCGACGGCGAAGGCGGCAGCCACCACGCCGACCAGCAGGAACCCGAGGGTGACCGCCTGCGTGGCGGCGTCGCCGCCGGGGAGCAGCAGGTCGCCCTCCGGGCGGCGCATCGTGCCGGTCAGCGCGACGGCGAGCCAGACCACCGCGGGCAGGACGGCGACCAGCCGCGAGCCCGACAGCCGGCGGGCCGCGTCGACCAGCAGCAGGTTGCCGACCACGGCCACGAGCAGGGAGATCGGCACCGGCACCCCGCCGACCCGCCAGGGCAGCCAGAACACCTCGACCAGCGCGAGCCAGGCGGACACGACCACCGCCACGACCGACCAGCCCAGCAGCCGGAGCAGCCTCACCCCGGCAGCCCGGCGAACAGGTCGTCCTCCCAGCCCTGCGGGCCCGACCCGGCCGGGCCCCGCTCCCCGCGGACGAGCCGGTAGTGCTCGGTGGCCAGCACCTCCTGGCCCAGGTTGTTCGACAGTGCGAAGAACGGGCCGTCCACGGTCATCTGGGTCGGGTGGGCGCGCATCGCGGCCTCCTTGCGCGCGGCGTGGGCGCGCGCGTCGACCTCGGTGGTGACGACGTCGTCGGCGACGGCGAACGGCACCTCGTCCAGGTCGCCCAGCGCGGCGAACGGCGACTCCTCCCCCAGGGCGGCCATCGCGTCGATCCCCCGCTGCACCACCGAGCGGGGCATGGCGTTCCAGTAGACCTTCGCCACCTGCCAGGCCGGCCCGAGGTCGGCCCGGTAGCCCGGGTCGGCGGCCGCCTCCACCGCGCCCATCGCGACCCGGTGCGCCTGGATGTGGTCGGGGTGCCCGTAGCCGCCGTCCTCGTCGTAGGTGACCAGCACCTGCGGGCGCACCTCACGGACGACGGCGACCGCGTGCGCGACCGCCTCGTCCAGGTCGGCCCGCCAGAAGGCGCGGGGCGCGTCGTTGGCCGCCGTCCCCATCATCCCGGAGTCGCGGTACCGGCCCGCGCCGCCGAGGAACCGCCAGTCGGTGACGCCGAGGGCGGCCATCGCCGCGGCCAGCTCACCGATCCGGTAGCCACCGAGCTGGTCGGCCTGGTCGGCGGCCAGCTGGGCGAGCTCGGGCACCAGCACCTCCCCCTCCTCCCCCAGCGTGCAGGTGAGCAGGGTGACGTGCACCCCCTCGGCGACGTACCGGGCCATCGTGGCCCCGTTGTTGATCGTCTCGTCGTCGGGATGGGCGTGCACGAGCATCAGCCGGCGTGGAGCAGTCACGGGTGTCATCTTCCCGGAGGGCCCGCCCGCCCCGACACGGCCCGCCCAGCAG
>NZ_JAAKGN010000172.1:0-9403 GCF_011039295.1 Modestobacter sp. KNN46-3
GGTCCAGCCGGGGCTGCCGTGCGCGGCCACCCCGACCGGCTTGTCGATGACCACCACGTCGTCGTCGTCGTGGACGACCCGGAGCCCCGAGACCGGCGCCGGCGCGGCCGGCTCACCCGGCGGCGGCGGCAGCTCCACCTCCAGCCAGCTGCCCGCGGTCAGCCGGTCGCCCTTGCCCCGGGCGCGCCCGTCGACGACCACGGCACCACCGTCGGCCAGCTCGGCGGCCACGGCGCGGGTGACCCCGAAGAGGCGCACCAGGGCCTGGTCGACCCGCTGGCCCTCGAGCCCGTCGGGCACGGGCAGCGACCGGTGCTCACCCGGTCGCCCGCCGGAGGAGGATGCCTGGCCGGGACTGCTGGTCACCGCACCATTGTGACGGGTGGAGCACCCTGCCCGGCCGCCGCCGGGCCGACCTGCGCTCAGCCGGTGACGGCGTCCGGCCGGTCGCTGCTGCGACTGCCGTCGAACTCGATGCCCCGGAAGGCGAGCAGCACACCCAGCACGCCGCCGCAGACGATCGCCGAGTCGGCGATGTTGAAGATCGGGAACACCCGGCCGTAGGGGTCGAACACCGAGATGAAGTCGACGACGCCGCCCTGCAGGAAACCCGGGTCACGGAACACCCGGTCGATCAGGTTGCCCAGGGCACCGCCCAGCACCAGGCCCAGGGTCACCGCCCACGCGGTCGAGTACATCCGCCGCGCGCTGCGCACGATCACCACCACCACGGCCAGCGCGATCAGGCTGAACACCACCGTGGCGCCCTCGGCGAAGGAGAACGCCGCACCGGTGTTGCGCGCCTCGGTGAGGTACAGCGCCCCACCGAGCAACCGCAGCGGCTCCCGGTCGGACAGCGTGGCCACGACGACGAGCTTGGTGGCCAGGTCCAGCGCCAGGACGACGGCCGCCAGGACCAGGAGCAGGCGGGCCCGGGAACGCCCACGCGGCCCGGTGGCTGCCGCCGGGGTCGCGCCGGTCGAGGAGTCGGGCTGCTCGGACATCGCCGTCCTCCCCGCTGGCGGCCCCGGTGACCACGTCAGCGACGACGATAGCGGCCGGCCGGGCCCGCTCCGGCAGACCGCGGCGGTGCCCCCGGTCCCGGGCGCCCGCGCCGAGGGGCAGGATCGGTGCCGGTCGGCCCGACGCGTCATCCGGGCCGGCGCTGCGCGCGGAGGCGACGCGGAGGACCCTGGGACGGGTGCGCCTGTGATGCATCTCATCCCCTCACTTCGGGGGGACGCCCGGGTTCCGGACGTGTCGTCCGGCGACGCGGACGACGATGGGCCGGTACGCACTCAGTCACGGAGGCAGATCTTGACCACGGATGGTTCCTCGAACCCCGACGTAGTCCTCGTCGGCGGCGGCATCATGAGCGCGACGCTCTCCGCGCTCCTGGGCGTCGTGGCGCCGGACTGGACCGTCGCGGTCTTCGAGTCCGCCGACCAGGTCGCCGGTGAGAGCTCCGACGCGTGGAACAACGCCGGCACCGGCCACTCGGCCCTGTGCGAGCTGAACTACACCCCCGCCGCACCCGACGGGCACGTCGACACCGCCAAGGCCGTCGGCATCAATGAGCAGTTCCAGGTGTCCCGGCAGTTCTGGTCGCACCTGGTGCGCTCCGGCCTGACCGACTCCCCGAAGCGGTTCATCACCTCGGTGCCGCACGTCAGCTTCGTCACCGGCGAGGCCGGGCGGCAGTACATGCGGACCCGGTACGACGCGCTGGCCACCGAGCCGCTGTTCGCCGAGATGGAGTACACCGACGACCGCGACGTGCTCGCCTCGTGGGTGCCGCTGATGATGGCCGGCCGACCGGCCGGGGAGGTCGCCGCCGCGACCCGTTCGCTGGCCGGCACCGACGTCAACTTCGGGGCGCTGACCCGGCTGCTGCTGGACACCGCCGTCAGCCGCGGCGTCGAGCTGCACACCTCCACCCGGGTCCGCAAGGTGCGGCGGGAGTCCGACGGGCGCTGGGCGGTCACCGTCCGCTCCGGCTCCGGCCGCAGCCGCACCGTCCGCACCCGCTTCCTCTTCGTCGGGGCCGGCGGCGGGGCGCTGCCGCTGCTGCAGGGCTCCGGCATCCCGGAGATCCGCGGGTTCGGCGGGTTCCCGGTCAGCGGTCAGTTTCTGCGCACCCGCTCCCCGGAGCTGGTCGGTCAGCACCAGGCCAAGGTCTACGGCCAGGCGAAGGTCGGCGCACCGCCGATGTCGGTGCCGCACCTGGACCTGCGGCTGATCGACGGCGAGCAGGCCCTGCTGTTCGGGCCCTACGCGGGCTTCTCCCCCAAGTTCCTCAAGGCCGGGTCGATGTGGGACCTGCCGAAGTCGGTGCGCAGCGGCAACCTGGGCTCCATGCTCGGCGCCGGGATCGCCAACATCCCGCTCACCAAGTACCTGGTCGGCCAGGTCCTGCAGTCGACCAGCGCGCGGTTCCGCGCGCTGGAGGAGTTCGTGCCGACCGCCGAGCAGGACGACTGGGAGCTCATCACCGCCGGCCAGCGGGTGCAGGTCATCAAGCAGGACCCGACGACCGGCCGCGGGGTGCTGCAGTTCGGCACCGAGCTGATCGTGGGGGCCGAGGGCTCGATCGCCGGTCTGCTCGGCGCCTCCCCGGGCGCCTCCACCGCCACCTCGGCGATGCTCACGCTGCTGGAGCGCTGCTTCCCGGAGCGGATGGACACCTGGCGTCCGCTGCTGCAGGAGGCCATCCCCTCCTACGGCCACAAGCTGTCCCAGGACCCGGCCCTGATGGCCCAGGTCCGCGCCGACACCACGAAGACGCTCGAACTCCAGGGCTGAGCGCCCCGGTCGCGGAGCCCGGAGGGCTCCCGACCGGGGCGCTCGACCGCAAGCCGACGCGGGTACGTGCGGCCCGGAGGGCCGCTGAGCTGTGCCGTCGCGGGGCCGGAGGCTCCCGACGGCACAGCTCCCAGCGGCTCATCGAAAGTCGGGAACGACTCCTGGCCGCGGTGCGGCCCGGAGGGTCGCAATGTGCTCAATCACTCTCGCTGGGCTGGCCGCTCTCGCCGCGCCAGGTGGCCAGCCGGCCGGCCCGGCTGACCGCGCGCAGCCGGCGCTCGGCCTCCTGGCGGGAGCCGCGCGCGGACACCAGCAGCGCCTGGTCGCCGTGCATCAGCCGGGTGGACCGGTCGGGGACGAACGGCTTGCCGTCGCGGACGACGAGGACCACCGCGGCGTCCTCGGGCAGCCGGAGCTCGGGCAGGTAGACGCCGTGCAGCCGGGACGTCTCCGGCACCCGCAGCTGCATCAGCTCCGCGCCGAGTTCGTCGAGCGGGGCGGACTCGACGTCGATGTCCTGCGGGGTGACCGGGGTGGCCAGCCGCAGCAGCCGGGCGACGGCCGGCAGTGACCAGCCCTGCACCACGGTGAAGACGACGACGAGCACGAACACCGTGTCGAACACCCGGGTCGCACCGGGCACCTGCGCGGCGATGGGGAACGTCGCGAGCACGATCGGCACCGCGCCGCGCAGCCCGGCCCAGGAGATGAACAGCTGCTGGGCGATCGGGATGCGGAACCAGACGACGCTCAGCAGCACCGAGACCGGGCGGGCGACCAGCAGCAGCGCGCCGCCCACGAGCAGCGCCGGCAGCAGGGCGTCGGGCAGCCGGGCCGGGGACACCAGCAGCCCCAGCAGCACGAACAGGCCGATCTGGGCGAGGCTGGCCAGCCCCTCCGCGAAGCCGATGGTGCCGGCCCGGTGCGGGAGCGCGGCGTTGCCCAGCACCAGGCCGCAGAGGTAGACGGCGACGAAGCCCGAGGTGTGCACCAGGTCGGCGGTGGCGAACGCCAGCACGCACAGCGCCACGGTGGCCAGCGGGTAGAAGCCGACCAGCGGCAGGGCGGCCCGACGCAGCAGCCAGGCCCCGCCGAACCCGATCCCGACGCCGATCGCCGTCCCGCCGGCCAGCTCACCGAGCACCTCGGCCACGACGAGGTACCAGACCGAGGTGGCCCCGCCGGTGAGCTGCTCGCTGAGCACCAGGACGAGCAGGATGACCGGGGCGTCGTTCAACCCGGACTCCAGCTCCAGCGCGGCGACCATCCGCCGGGGCAGCGGGATCCGGCGGAGGGTGGAGAAGACCGCGGCCGCGTCGGTGGAGGTGACCACCGCACCCAGCAGCAACGCGAACAGCCAGTCGAAGTCGAGCAGCCAGACGGCGATCGAGGAGACGACGGCGATGCTCACCACCACGCCGACCGTGGCGAGCGCGATGCCCGGGCCCACCGCCCGGCGGACGTCGGACCAGCGGGTCGTCAGCCCGCCCTCGGCCAGGATCACCACGAGGGCGGCGACGCCGAGGGTCTGGGTGAGGCCGACGTCGGAGAACTCGATGCCGAGGCCGCTCTCCCCCAGGGCCACCCCGAACGCCAGGTAGAGCAGCAGCGAGGGGAGCCCGATCCGGTCGGCGAGCCGCAGCGCGACGGCGGCGAGGAGGACGACGAGGGCGCCGACGGCCAACGCGATGGTGACCGTCGTGTTCATCCGCGGGCCCCCATGGGGGCAGTCTCCCGTACCGGTGTCCAGGGGGCGTGCGCGCCGCGGACCGGCGGCTGCGCGAAGGGGGTGGCGGGGTCGGGGATGATGGACGGCGTGAGTGCTCCCTCCGGCCCGTTCCAGGCCCTCCCCCCGCAGGTCGACCTGCCGGCCCTCGAACACGAGGTCCTCGAGCAGTGGGAGGCCGACAAGGTCTTCGCCCGATCGCTGGAAGGCTCCGCCGACCGGCCGCAGTGGGTCTTCTACGAGGGCCCGCCGACGGCCAACGGCCGCCCCGGCACCCACCACATCGAGGCGCGGGCGTTCAAGGACGTCTTCCCCCGGTTCAAGACGATGCAGGGGTACTCCGTCCCCCGGCGTGCGGGCTGGGACTGCCACGGCCTGCCGGTGGAGATCGCGGTGGAGCAGGAGCTCGGCTTCGCCGGCAAGCCGGACATCGAGCGCTACGGCATCGCCGAGTTCAACGCCCGCTGCCGGGAGTCGGTGGAGCGGCACGTCGGCGCCTTCGCCGAGCTGACCAGCCGGATGGGCTACTGGGTCGACATGTCGACGGCCTACCGGACCATGGACGCCAGCTACATCGAGAGCGTCTGGTGGTCCCTGCAGCAGGTGTTCGACAAGGGGCTGCTCGTGGAGGACCACCGGGTCGCCCCGTACTGCCCGCGCTGCGGCACCGGCCTGAGCGACCACGAGGTGGCCCAGGGCTACGAGACGCTGACCGACCCCTCGGTCTACGTCCGGCTCCCGGTCACCAGCGGCGAGTGGGCGGGCAGGGCCGACCTGCTCATCTGGACGACGACGCCGTGGACGCTCCCGTCCAACACCGCGGTCGCCGTGCACCCCGACGTCACCTACGTGGTGGCCCGCACCGTCGACGGCACCTTCGTCGTCGCCGAGCCGCTGCTGACCGCCGCCCTCGGCGAGGGCGCGGAGGTGCTGGCGCGCACCGCCGGCCGGGACTGGGAGCGGGTGCACTACCAGCGGCCGTTCGAGCTGGTCGACTTCCCCGAGGGCGACGCGCACTTCGTCGTCCTGGCCGAGTACGTCACCACCGAGGACGGCACCGGGCTGGTCCACCAGTCCCCCGCCTTCGGCGCCGACGACTTCACCGTCTGCCGGTCCTACGGCCTGCCGGTGGTCAACCCGATCGACGCCACCGGCCACTTCACCGCCGACGTGCCGCTGGTCGGCGGCCACTTCTTCAAGGCCGCCGACCCGACCCTGGTGCAGGACCTGCAGGACCGAGGGGTGCTGTACCGGGAGATGCGGTACGAGCACAGCTACCCGCACTGCTGGCGCTGCCACACGCCGCTGATGTACTACGCGCAGCCGTCCTGGTACATCCGCACCAGTCAGGTCAAGGACCAGCTGCTGGCGCAGAACGAGCGGACGAACTGGCACCCGGAGAACATTCAGTGGGGCCGCTACGGCGACTGGCTGAACAACAACGTCGACTGGGCGCTGTCCCGTGACCGGTACTGGGGCACTCCCCTGCCGATCTGGCGCAACGACGCCGACCCGGCCCGGATGGTCGTCATCGGGTCGCTCGCCGAGCTGTCCGAGCGCACCGGCCGCGACCTGTCCGACCTGGACCCGCACCGGCCGTTCATCGACGAGGTGACCTTCACCGTGCCCGGTGAGAAGGGCACCTACCGCCGGGTCCGGCAGGTGATCGACGCCTGGTACGACTCCGGGTCGATGCCGTTCGCCCAGTGGGGCGCACCGCACCGCAACAAGGCGGAGTTCGAGGCCGCCTACCCGGCGCAGTTCATCGCCGAGGCGATCGACCAGACCCGCGGCTGGTTCTACACGCTGATGGCAGTCGGCACGCTGGTGTTCGAGCAGAGCTCGTACGAGAACGTGCTCTGCCTGGGCCACATCCTGGCCGAGGACGGCCGGAAGATGAGCAAGCACCTGGGCAACATCCTCGAGCCCATGCCGCTGATGGACCGGCACGGCGCCGACGCCGTCCGCTGGTTCATGCTGGCCGGTGGCTCGCCCTGGTCGGCCCGCCGGGTCGGCCACGAGACGCTGTCCGAGGTCGTCCGCAAGGTCCTGCTGACCTACTGGAACACCGCCAGCTTCTTCACCCTCTACGCCGAGACCAACGGCTGGGACCCGGCGGTCGCCCCCGCTCCCCCGCGCGCCGAGCGTCCGCTGCTGGACCGCTGGGCGCTCGCCGAGCTGGCGTCGGTCACCGCCGGCGTCACCGACGCGCTGGAGCAGTTCGACACCCAGACCGCCGGGCGGCTGATCGCCGAGTTCGTCGACGACCTGTCCAACTGGTACGTCCGGCGCAGCCGGCGCCGGTTCTGGGACGGCGACCCGGCCGCGCTGGGGACCCTGCACGAGGTGCTCGACGGGCTGACCCGGCTGATGGCGCCGTTCACCCCGTTCGTGACCGAGCGGGTGTGGCGTGACGCCGTGGTGCCCGGGGCGGCGGACGCCGTGGACTCGGTGCACCTGGCGAGCTGGCCGGCCGTGGACACCGACGCCCGGGACGACGCCCTGGTGGCTCAGGTGGCACTGGTCCGCCGGCTGGTCGAGCTCGGCCGGTCCGCCCGCACGGCGGGCAAGGCCCGCACCCGCCAGCCACTGGCCCGGGCGCTCGTCGCCGCACCGGGCTGGGCGCAGCTGCCCCGTGACCTGGTCGCCGAGGTGGCCGAGGAGCTGAACGTCGCGGAGCTGACCGAGCTCGCCGCCGTCGACGGCTCGCTGGTCGACGTCTCGGTGAAGGTCGACTTCCGGGCGGTGGGGCGCCGGATGGGCAAGCAGGTGCAGGCCGTCGCCGCGGCTGTCGCCGCCGCGGACGCCGCCGAGCTGGTCGCCGCCTACCGGGCCGGGACGGCGACCGTGCCGGTCGACGGTGCGGAGGTGCCGCTCGTCGAGGGCGACCTGGTGGTGACCGAGACCCCGCGCGAGGGGTGGACGGTGGCCTCGGCCGGTGGGCTCACCGTCGCGCTCGACCTGACCCTCACCCCGGAGCTGGAGCGGGCCGGGCTGGTGCGCGAGGTCGTGCGGCTGGTGCAGGACGCCCGCAAGTCCAGCGGGCTGGCGGTCAGCGACCGGATCGAGCTCCGGTGGACCGGCGAGGGTGCGATCGCCCAGGCGCTCACCGAGCACGCCGCCCAGCTGGCCGCGGAGGTGCTGGCCACCGCCGTACACGCCCAGCAGGCCGGGGAGGGCGACGGCCTCGAGGGCCCGGCTGGCGCCCGGGTCTGGATCACCCCGGCGCGCTGACGTCGGACGGGCCCCCGGTCGGCCCCGGGGGCCCGTCCCGTCCGGCCTGCTCAGCGCCGCGGAGGACCGGCAGCCAACTGAGCCCACAGCAGCACGAAGCCCCGCCGGACCAGGTCCGGCGGGGCTTCGTGCTGCTGTGCGTGGTGTGTCAGGCGCTGACGTGCTGGGTCTGCCGGCTGTTGGACGCCGGCTCGGCGGAGCCGCGGCTGTCCAGGTCACGCAGGTGCGACTCGAGGTAGGAGCGCAGCCGGGTGCGGTACTCCCGCTCGAAGGTGCGCAGCTCGTCGACCTTGCGCTCGAGGCTGGCCCGCTTCTCCTCCAGGGAGCCCATCGCCTCCACGTGCTTGCGCTCGGCGTCCTGGGCGAGGGCGGTGGCCTTGGCGCGGGCCTCCCGCTCCATCGTGTCCGCACGGGTGCGGGCGTCGCCCAGCATGGCGTCGGCGCGGCTCTTGGCCTCACCGACCATCTGCTCGCTCTTCGCCCGCGCCTCGGACATCATCCGGTCGCTGCTGCTCTTGGCGGTGCCCACCATCTGGTCGGCCTGGGCCTTGGCCTCGTTGACGTGCCGCTCGGCCGTCTCCGTGGCGAGCGCCAGCATCCGGGAGGCACGGATCGCGTCGTCCTCGCGCACCTGCGCCGCGGGCGTCTGGGTCGGCGGGGGCGGCGGGGCCGCGACGGTCATCGGCGCCGGCTCGGGCCGCTCCTCCCGCGCACCGGAGCCACCGGCACCGGAGCCGCGCAGGTCGTTGTTCTCCTCGATGAGCCGGGCGAGCTCGGCCTCGACCACGTCGAGGAACGCATCGACCTCGTCCTCGTCGTAGCCGCGCTTGCCGATCGGCGGCTTCTTGAAGACGACGTTGTGCACGTCGGCGGGAGTCAGTGGCATGCGGCTCACCTCAGGTCGGGCGGGAGGAACGGGAACGGGTCCAGATCGGCGGCGAACCGCATCGGGTCCACACCCCGCTCGGGCACGGTACGACGGATCATGCGATGGAGTAGGCCAGGCTGCTCAAGATGCTGCGCAGGAGGATCACGCCGATCAGCAGCACCATAAACCCCAGGTCCAGCCGGATGGACCCGAGGTTCAACGGCGGGATGACCTTGCGCACCGCCTTGAGCGGCGGGTCGGTCGCCGCGTAGACGACCTCGAGCCCCGCAGCGACCAGACCCTGCGGGCGCCAGCTGCGGGCGAGCACCATCACCCAGTCCACGACGAACCGGGCGAACAGGAGGATCAGGAAGACGAGCAGGATCGACGAGACGATCTGCAGAAGGAGAGCCACGGTCCTCGCTCGTTCGGGAGCACCTCGCGCCGGGGCGTGAGGTGCGCGGGGTCAGGACTGGCTGAAGAACCCGCCCTCACGGATGCGGGCCTTGTCCTCAGCCGTCACGTCGACGTCCTGCGGACTGAGCAGGAAGACCTTGGCCGTGACTCGCTCGATACTACCGTGCAGCCCGAACGTGAGACCGATGGCGAAGTCGACGAGCCGCTTCGCGTCGGCGTGCTCCATGTCGGTCAGCAGGACCTTGCGGACGACCTCGGACAGCGTCTCGTGGCCGACCCGGCGGGCCGACCAGGGCGAGCCACCGGCCAGCATGAACCAGCGGACGGCGTCGGCGCCGTGCCGGTCCATCAGCGGC
>NZ_JAAKGN010000173.1:0-9358 GCF_011039295.1 Modestobacter sp. KNN46-3
GCATCAAGGAGGAGTCCCTCGGCTTCCTCTTCAACCTCGAGGTCAAGACCAAGGAGCAGCAGGCCGCCGAGGCCGCGCAGAAGCAGGCCGCCGCCCACCCCGATCCGCCGTTCCCCGTCGTCTCGAGGAGACACCGATGACCGCCTCGCCGAGCCTCTCCCCCGCACCACCCGCGCCCTCGTCGTCCGGGTCGCTGACCGCAGCACCGGCGCCCCGGCGGCTGCACCTGGTCGCCGTCCGCACGCCCGGACCTCCGCTGGAGGACCAGCGCGTGCCGGTGCGGCTGCTGGTCCCGGGCCGGCGCACACCGCGGCCGACACCTCCGCCCGGTCCACGGCCCCGCCTGGACCAGCCGGTTCGGCCGGCCGGTGAGGCGGCGGACTTCGGGCCGGCCTGGACGCGCCGAGCCGAGCTGCCCGACCCGCAGGCCGCCGGACGGCGCCTGGTCACCCTCACCCTCGAGGCGTTCGCCGGCCGCCGGCCGATCGGTCAGTTGCAGTCACTGGTGAGCCCGGCGCTCTTCCAGGCCCTCAGCGGTCGCCGCCGGCCGCGCTGGTGCACCGAGGGGACCGCACCGCTGCTGCTGGGCTCGGTGCGGGTGTGCGAGCCGGTGGACGGGGTGGCCGAGATCAGCGCCGTGGCCCGACGGGGAGGGCGGGCGCACGCGGTCGCGGCACGGCTGGAGGGGATCGACGGGCGCTGGCGCTGCACGGCGCTGCAGATCGGCTGACGGAGGTCCGTCCCCGCGCCTGATGAGCGGGGCCGTGCCCACACGCCGACGCCCCGCCGACCAGTGGTCGGCGGGGCGTCGGTGGGTTCAGTGCGTCAGCCTGCGACGCCGTGGCACTGCTTGTACTTCTTGCCCGAACCGCACGGGCACGGGGCGTTGCGCGGGGTCTCCTTGGTGCCGGTGACGGTCGCGGTCTTGGCGGCCTTCGCCCGGCCACTCTCCTTGGCCGAGGTGTCGAGGCTGGGGGCGCTGTAGGTCAGCTCCCCCTGGTCCGGCGCCTCCAGGCCCTTGATCTCGGGCTCCGGTACGTCCGCCGGCTCGGCGGCAGCCGTCCCGGCAGGCGCCGGTGCGGCAGTCGCCGGTGCGGCAGCTGCGACGGGGGCCGGCTTGCGGGTGCGCCGGGCCGAGCTCGTCGTCCCGCTGCCGTTGCCGTCGGACGTCGGCGCAGCCGCCGGCGCCGGGGCAGCACCGTTGCCGTCGGCGGCAGCCGGGGCGGCGGGAGCGGTCGGCTCGGCAGCGGGAGCGACCGGCGCAGCCGCAGCCGCTGCCGCCTGGGCTGCGGCCTGCCGGGCCAGCACCCGCTCGGTGCCGGCCTGCGCCCGGGCGAGCGCCTCCCCCTCGGCGGCGGCCTGCTTCTGCGCGGCCTCGGCGGCCTGCTGCTCCTTGGTCTTGACCTCGAGGTTGAAGAGGAAGCCGAGGGACTCCTCCTTGATGCCGTCGAGCATCGCGTTGAACATGTCGTAGCCCTCGCGCTGGTACTCCACGACCGGGTCGCGGTTGGCCATCGCGCGCAGGTGGATGCCGGCCCGCAGGTAGTCCATCTCGTAGAGGTGCTCGCGCCACTTGCGGTCCAGCACCGTCAGCAGCACCCGCCGCTCGAGCTCACGCATGACCTCGGAACCGAGCGACTCCTCGCGGGCGGCGTAGGCGGCGTGCACGTCGGCGAGCAGCTCCTCCTTGAGCACGTCCGCGGTGAGCGCGGCCTGGTCGCCGTCGGCGACCCGGTCCAGCAGCTCCTGCCGGTCCAGGCCCACCGGGTACAGCGCCTTGAGGCCGGCCCACAGCTGCTCGAGGTCCCAGTCCTCGGCGTAGCCGGTCTCGGTGGCACCGCTGACGTAGGCGATGACGACGTCGTCGACCATCGTCTGCACCTGCAGGTGCAGGTCCTCGCCGTCGAGCACCTTGCGCCGCTCGTCGTAGATGACCGTGCGCTGCCGGTTGAGCACCTCGTCGTACTTGAGGACGTCCTTGCGGACCTCGTGATTCTGCTGCTCGACCTGGGTCTGCGCGGACAGGATCGCCCGGCTGACCATCTTCGACTCGATCGGCTGGTCGTCGGGCACCCGCAGCGTGGTCATCATCGACTCGAGCATCGGGCCGTTGAACCGGCGCATCAGGTCGTCGCCGAGCGACAGGTAGAACCGCGACTCCCCCGGGTCACCCTGGCGCCCGGACCGCCCACGCAGCTGGTTGTCGATCCGCCGGCTCTCGTGCCGCTCCGTGCCCAGCACGTACAGGCCGCCGGCCTCGGTCACCTGGTCGTGCTCGGCCTTGACCTGCGCCTGCGCCGACGCCAGTGCGTCGTCCCAGGCGGCCTCGTACTCCTCGGGGGTCTCCGCCGGGGACAGGCCCTTGGCCCGCAGCTGCTCGTCGGCGATGAACTCGGCGTTGCCGCCGAGCTGGATGTCGGTGCCGCGGCCGGCCATGTTGGTGGCGACCGTGACGGCGCCGAGCCGCCCGGCCATCGCGATGATCGACGCCTCCCGGGCGTGGTTCTTCGCGTTGAGGACCTCGTGCGGGATGCCCCGCTTGACCAGGTACCTGCTCAGCAGCTCGGACTTCTCCACGCTCGCGGTGCCGACCAGCACCGGCTGGCCCGCCTCGTGCCGCTCGGCGATGTCCTCGACGACGGAGTCGAACTTGGCCTTCTCCGTCTTGTAGATGACGTCGGCGCGGTCGGCGCGCACCATCGGCCGGTTCGTCGGGATGGGCACGACACCGAGGGAGTAGGTCTGGGAGAGCTCGGCAGCCTCGGTCTGGGCCGTGCCGGTCATCCCCGAGAGCTTCTCGTAGAGCCGGAAGTAGTTCTGCAGGGTGATCGTGGCGAGGGTCTGGTTCTCGTCCTTGATCTTCACCCGCTCCTTGGCCTCGATGGCCTGGTGCATGCCCTCGTTGTAGCGCCGGCCGGAGAGCACGCGGCCGGTGAACTCGTCGACGATGAGGACCTCGCCGTCGGTGACGATGTACTGCTGGTCCTTCTTGTAGAGCTCCTTGGCCTTCAGCGCGTTGTTCAGGTAGCTGATCAGCGGGGTGTTGGCGGCCTCGTAGAGGTTCTCGATGCCGAGCTGGTCCTCGACGAACTCGACGCCCTCCTCGCTGATGGAGATGGTCCGCTTCGCCTCCTCGACCTCGTAGTGCCGGTCGCGCTTCATCAGCGGGGCGATGCGGGCGAACTCGCCGTACCACTTGGCGCTGGTCTCGGCGGGGCCGCTGATGATCAGCGGGGTGCGGGCCTCGTCGATGAGGATCGAGTCCACCTCGTCGACGATGGCGAAGGCGTGCCCGCGCTGGACCAGGTCGTTCCGGCTCTGCGCCATGTTGTCGCGCAGATAGTCGAAGCCGAACTCGTTGTTCGTGCCGTGGGTGATGTCCGCGGCGTACTGCTCGCGGCGCACGTCGGGGCGCTGGCCCGAGACGATCGTGCCGATCGACAGGCCGAGGAAGCGCTGCACGCGGCCCATCCACTCGGCGTCGCGCTGGGCCAGGTAGTCGTTGGTGGTGACCACGTGCACGCCGTCGCCGCTCAGCGCGTTCAGGTAGGCCGGCAGCACACCGGTCAGGGTCTTGCCCTCACCGGTCTTCATCTCCGCGATGTTGCCCAGGTGCAGCGCGGCACCGCCCATCAGCTGGACCCGGTAGTGCCGCTGGCCCAGCGTGCGGGTCGACGCCTCGCGGACCACGGCGAACGCCTCGGGGAGCAGGTGGTCGAGGGTCTCCCCGTCGCCGTAGCGCGCCTTGAACTCATCGGTCTTCGCGCGCAGCTCGGCGTCGGTCAGATCGGTGACGTCGGGCTCCAGGGCCTCGACCGCGTCGGCGATCTTCGTCAGCCGTCGGACGATCTTGCCCTCACCGGCACGCAGGATCTTGTTGAACACCACCCCCCCAGCGTAGGCGGCGCGGCTGTGAAGCGGTCCCGGCGCGGCCGAGAACGGCATCCGGATCCGCCGACTCGTACCCTCCGCCACGTGTCCTCCGACTCGAACTCCCCCTCCGCCGCGCTGCTCGGTCCCGGGGCGGTGACCTTCTTCACCGAGCGGCACCTGGCCACGCTGACCACGTTGCGCGCCGACGGCAGCCCGCACGTCGTGCCGGTCGGCGTCACCGTCGACGCCGCCACCGGCACCGCCCGGGTGATCACCTCAGGCACCTCGGCGAAGGTCCGGCACGTGCGGGGTGGGCAGACCCGGGTCGCGGTCTGCCAGGTCGACGGCAAGGTGTGGACGACGCTGGAGGGGACGGCGACGGTGCGCGAGGACGCCGGGTCCGTCGCCGACGCAGAGGCCCGGTACGCCGTCCGCTACCAGCAGCCGCGGGTCAACCCGGCCCGGGTCGTGCTGGAGATCTCGGTGGACCGGGTGCTGGGCAACGCCGAACGCTGGCGGGGTCCGGGCCAGGACGAGAGCTGACCGGGATGGACGGGGCGGCATGGACCTGAGCGGCATCGACCTGACCACCGAGGTGGTCCGCACCGACCGGCTGGTCCTGCGCCCCTTCCGCGAGGACGACGTCGACGCGGTGCTGGCCGCGTGCCAGAGCCCGGACATCGCGCGCTGGATCGCGGCGGTGTCGGTGCCCTACACCCGCGCGGACGCCGCCGGGTGGGTCACCGGCGAGGCGCCGGCCATGCGGCGCGAGGGCACCGGCCTGACCGTGGCGATCGAGGCCGACGGGCGGTTCGTCGGGTCCGGCGGCGTGCACCGGATCGGTCAGCACCCGATGGGCCCCGAGGTCGGCTACTGGATCGCCCCCGAGGCCCGCGGCAACGGGTACGCCGCAGAGGCGGCGCATGCGCTCGCCGAGTGGGCGATCGGGCTGGGTGCGCACCGGGTGTACCTCGTCGCCGACGTGCTCAACACCGGGTCCCAGGCCGTCGCCCGCCGGGCCGGGTTCACCCAGGAGGGCGTGCTGCGCTCCTACCTCGCCTACCGGGACGGCAGCCGGGGCGACGCCGCGGTCTTCTCCCGGCTGCCCGGCGACTGAAGAAGGGCCTCCCTGCCCCCCACCACTCGCACGCTCGCGGCGGGCCCCTGCAGGGAGGCCGACGCGGACGAGCCGCCCTCCGCGGGTGCGGAGGGCGGCTCGCCGGGGTGACCGGGTCAGGCGTGCGCGGGCTCGAGGTCTCCCGCTGCCGCGGACGCCGCGATGGCTGCGGCGTCGTCGTCCTCGGCGGTCGCCGGGGCACCGAGCCGGATCAGCCCGTAGTCGAACGCGTGCCGGCGGTAGACCACCGAGGGGACCCCGGTGTCGGCACAGAGGAACAGGAAGAAGTCGTGGCCGACCAGCTCCATCTCGTAGAGGGCCTGGTCGACGTGCATCGGCGTGGCCGGGTGGACCTTCTCCCGGACGATCTGGCCGGGCAGGTGCTCGTCCAGGTCGGTCACCAGGGGCCCGTCGGCCAGCGCGGCCTCGACGTCGGCGGACGGGGTCCCGTCCAGTGCAGGTTCCGGGGCGCTGCTCACCTCGGGGAGCGCCGTCTCATCGACGGCGGGGACGTTGTCGATCCGCACGCTGGGCGGCGTGCGGCGGCCGTGGTGCACGCGGCGACGGTCGTTCGCCCGTCGCATGTGGTTCTCCAGCTTGCCGGCCGCGAGTTCCAGTGCGGCGTAGAAGTCGGGGGCGGAGGCTTCGGCGCGGGCCACCGGCCCCTTGCCCCGCAGCGTGATCTCCACGCGCTGGGCGTTGGCTGACTGCCGAGGGTTCTTCTCGTGCAGCAGCTCCACGTCGATGCGGATGACCTTGCCGTCGAACCGTTCCAGCTGGCCGACCTTGTCCTCCACCTTCTGGCGGAAGTGCTCCGGCACCTCGACGTTACGACCACGGACCACGATCTCCATGGGACCTCCCGGTTGAGCGGGGTGTGATCAACCCGACGCTA
Organism: Modestobacter sp. KNN46-3; assembly: GCF_011039295.1. Taxonomy (NCBI): domain Bacteria; kingdom Bacillati; phylum Actinomycetota; class Actinomycetes; order Geodermatophilales; family Geodermatophilaceae; genus Modestobacter; species Modestobacter sp. KNN46-3. The sequence continues at coordinate 5,886 of NZ_JAAKGN010000173.1, forward strand.
GACGCCTTGTCCCGGTCCCGACAGTGGAAGCAGAGCCGAGCCCGTCCCCACCCCGACCACGCACCGTGAACGCCCCAGGTGGCGGCGGGGTGAACGGTCGCCGTACGCGCCGTGGAGTGGCCGCGACGACCGCAGCGACCACCGGCGTGTCCCGGCCCGGTGTGCCCCCCACCTCGGCCAGCGCCCGGGCCCCCTCGGTCAGGGTCGCGCCGCTGGTGACGACGTCGTCCACCAGGACCAGCCGACTGCCGGCGGACACCCCGGCCCACGCCCCGTGCCCGGCCGGCAGCACCCGGAACCGACCGGCCAGGTTGGCCCGCCGGGCGGCGGCGTCCAGGCCGGCGGAGTCCCGGGTCCGCCCGGCCCGCCCGCGCAGCCTCCCCAGCACCGGCGCCGTCCGGGCGGGCACCCCGGCTGCCCGCAACTCGACCACGGCGCGGTCGGCCAGTTCCCGCACGTGGTCCCGGCCCCGCTGGCGCACCGCCGCCGCGGAGCTCGGTACCGGCACGAGGACGACCGGTGCGGACGCCGGCCCCGCCGCACCGGCCAGCACGACGCCGACCGCCAGTGCCAGCGCCGTGCCCAGCGGCCCGGCCAGCTCGGCGCGGCCGTGCTCCTTGAACGCCAGGACCGCCGGGCGGACCGGACCGGCGTAGGCACCGGCCGCCACGGTCGGCGGGAAGCCGGGCGGGTGTCGCCGCGGCTCGGCCAGCCGGGGCCGGGTGAGCCGGCCACGGCAGGCCGGGCACAGGACGTCACCGGGCCGGGCGCAGCCGGCGCAGCTGCGCGGCAGCACCAGGTCGGCCAGCACCCGGCTCCCGGCCCGCAGCACCTCGGTCACACCGCCGTCCGCGTCCCGTCCCATGCCGGGAGCCTGCCCGTCCCGGGCCGCACCCCGGTCGCGCAGCGAGCAGCTGGGGACCCGGGGTGGCCGTGGGGACGACGGCCAGCGCCCTCGGGTCACATCGGGTAGAAGGGCGCGCCTCCGGTCAGCGGCTCGGCACCCCGCACCGCGGTCACCCAGTTGCCCCCGGGCAGTTGCCACAGCGTGCCGCCGGCGCTGACCAACGGCTGACGCCCCGGCGCTGCCGCGACGGCGGTCGGCTGTGCGGGCAACCCCGCGGTGGTCAGCTCGGTGAGCCCCCAGCCGTCGACGCTCACCTCGTAGGGGACGGTGCGCCCGGTGCTCGGGTCACCGGCCAGCAGCAGCAGCGACCCGGCGTTCCGCCAGGCGACGTCCACCACCTGCCGGATCGACGGGGTCACCGAACGCAGGTCCCGGACGCTGACCGCGTCCTCGGCCCGGACGACCGTCCCGACGTAGAGCTGGCCGCCCTCGGGGCCGTCGATCACCACGGCGGCCCGCAGTCCGTCCGGGGAGAGCTGGAAGGTGGTCGCCCGACCCAGCCCGGGCAGCGTGGGGGCACTGACGGTCTGCGGCGCGCCGCCGCCGGGGAGCCGGATCACCTCGGCACCGTCCCGGACGGTCCACACCTCCGCCCGGGTGCCGGCCGTCGTCGGCTCGGTGAAGCTCGCGCCGGTCAGCGCGGGCACCAGCTCCCCGCCGTACTGGCCGGCGTACAGCGTGGCCGGCGCCCCCGACGCCGAGGCCGAGGTGGACACCCCCACCGTCAGCCCGAGCGCGCTGGTCCGGCCGTCGACCGAGACCGCCGCCGAGCCGAGGCGGTACACGCCCGCGCCGGCGGGACCCGGCGCGGCGCTGCCGTCGGAGGCGCGACGGAGCGCACCGTCGGCGACGTAGTGCCCGACGGCATCGGCCGGGACGACGTCCGGGTCGTACTGCTGCCAGTCGTCGACGCGCTGCTGTCCGGGCACGTCCGGCAGGCCGAGGTCCTGGCCGTCGCGCAGCACCTCGACCGAGGTGAGGTCCAGCTGGTCCAGCGACCAGACCAGCTGCGCGGAGGCCGCCTGCAGGGTCGCGTCGTCGACGTCGGCGGGGAAGCTGAGGTCGACCGTCGCCGACCGACCGGAGGTGCTCACCGTGCTGCGCAGCTTCGCGCCGGTCAGCGGGTTGAGCACGCCGGCGGCGATCTGCGGGGACGGGCCGTCGAGCAGGCGCTCCACGAGCGTGTTCGGCTGGGCACCGCCCTCGACCAGGTAGCGGGGATCGGGCACCACCCGGGTGCCGGACTGGTCGATGAAGTAGGCGTCGACGGGTTCGTAGGTGCGGGCGAAGTCCGGCTCGAGCATCAGCAGCCCGTCGGGTGGGTCGCTGATCCGCCACTCCCCCGACTCGTCGGTGAGCGTGAAGTCCTTGTTGTAGACCTCACCGGTGCCGACCGTGAAGCTGCCGCGTTCATCGACGGTGCCCACCTCGGCAGCGGTGACCTCGACGACGCCGGGTTCGGTGCGCACCGGTGCGTAGTCGCCGCTGATGACGGTCAGCCCGTCGCTGTCCCGCCAGGTCTCCGCGGCCTCCTCGGTCAGGTACTGACGGGCCACCGGGTGGTTGCGGACGGTGCTGGCGTTGGCGTCGATGAACCCGCGGACGACCTCCTCCGGCGTCGCGCCCGGTACCGGCGCCGGCGGCTCGATGCCGACCGCACCGGCCGGCGGGGCGGCCGCCTGGGTGATCCGCACCGTGGGGGAACTGCTGGGCACCGTGCTGCAGCCGCCCAGCAGGAGCGCAGCGAGCACCGCGACCAGCGGTGCGCGCCGGGCGGTGCTGCGGCCGGTCACGATGCACCCCCGACGACGCGTGCCTGGGCCGGGCGCAGCGGGAGCGGCGAACTGGACAGCCCGCCGCCAGCGTTCAGCGGCAGGGTGAGCCGGAACTGGGCGCCCTGCCCGGGCTGGCCCCACACCTGCAACCAGCCACCGTGCAGCCGGGCGTCCTCCAGGCTGATGGACAGACCGAGGCCGCTGCCGCCGACGGTGCGCATCCGCGAGGGGTCGGCGCGCCAGAACCGGTCGAACACGTGCTGGGCGGCGACCGGGTCCAGGCCGACACCGTGGTCGCGGACCGTGATCGCGGTCGCCGACCGGTTGGCCGCCAGGACGATCTCGACCGGCTGCCCCTGCCCGTGCTCGATCGCGTTGCCGATGAGGTTGCGCAGCACCCGCTCCACCCGTCGACCGTCCACCTCCGCGATCACCGGCGACGTCGGGACGTGCACCTGCAGGGCGCAGCCGTGCCGCTCGGCGAGCGCGGTCATGCCGGCGGCCACCCGCTCCACCAACGGGCCGAGGTCCTGCGCCTCCGCCTCGAGCGTCGCCGCACCGGCGTCGTAGCGGCTGATCTCCAGCAGGTCGGTCAGCAGGCCCTCGAACCGGTCGAGCTCGGCCCGCAGCAGCTCCGCGGAGCGGGCGACGGCCGGGTCGAAGTCCGCGCGCGCCTCGTGCAGCACGTCCGCCGCCATCTGCACCGTGGTCAGTGGCGTCCGCAGCTCGTGCGAGACGTCGGAGGTGAACCGCTGCTGCAGCTGCGAGAGCCCCTCCAGCTGGGTGATCTG
>NZ_JAAKGN010000174.1:0-9134 GCF_011039295.1 Modestobacter sp. KNN46-3
CCCGGCCGCGCACCCAGCGCCTCGCGGGTGGCCCGGCGCCAGCCGGCGTCCAGCCCGGCGGAGAGCACCGTGTTGGTCAGGTCGTACCGGCCGGCGACCCGGTCGAACATCGCCGCGACCTCCGCCGGCCGCTTGTCCAGCCCGGCTCGCGTCCCCGCCGTCCCCGCCCGTTCCCCGGTCGCCACGACGGCGACGCTACCTGCGCCCCTCCTACCCTGGAGCGGTGACCACGGCAGCCGCACGCACCGCGACCAGCGCGGCAGCGGTCACCACCACCCCCCTGGGCGCCCGGCGCACGCCGCTGCTGACCCTGCTCCCCCGCGACGGCGCGCTCGCCTGGGTGCGCCGCGGCGAGGGCCTGATCGGCTGGGGCGAGGCGGCCCGGCTGGAGGTGTCCGGCCCCGGTGCGCTCACCGAGGCCGCCGACTGGTGGGCCCAGCGCTGCGCCGGCACCGAGGTCCACGACCCGGTCGGCGTCCCCGGCTCCGGGCCGGTCCTCTTCGCCTCCGTGGCCTTCGACCCGGCGGAGGGGACGTCGGTCTTCGTCGTCCCCGAGGTGGTCGTGGGCCGCCGCGACGGGTGCACCTGGGTGACCGTCACCGGCGACGCGGACGACGAGGACCTCGCTGTCGTCGAGACCTCACCGCAGCACGCGGCCACCTCGATCGGCCGGCTCGCCTACGCCGACGGCGCCCTCGACCCGATGGCCTGGTGCGGTGCCGTCGCCGCCGCGGTCGCCCGGATCGACGCCGGCGAGCTGGACAAGGTGGTGCTGGCCCGCGACCTGCTGGTCAGCGCCGACCGGCCGCTGGACCCCCGTCGGCTGCTGCTCCGCCTGGCCGAGCGGTTCCCGGACACCTGGACGTTCGCCGTCGACGGCCTGCTCGGCGCCACCCCCGAGCTGCTGCTGCGCCGGACCGGCCGCGAGCTGGACGCCCGGGTGCTGGCCGGCACCGCCCCGCGGGGCGCCGGCGCGGAGGACGACCGGCTGGCGGTGGGCCTGCAGACCTCGGTCAAGGACCACGCCGAGCACGCCTACGCCGTCGACTCCCTCGCCGACGCGCTCCGGCCGTTCGTCGACGAGCTGGTCGTCCCCGAGCAGCCCAGCGTGCTGACCCTGCCCAACGTCCGGCACCTGGCCAGCGACGTCCGCGGCCGCCAGCGGGACGACGACGCGACCGGACTGCTGGAACTGGTCGGCGCCGTGCACCCCACCGCCGCGGTCTGCGGCACCCCGACCGCCGGCGCGGCCCGGGTGATCGCCGAGCTCGAGGGGATGGACCGCGGCCGCTACGCCGGGCCGGTCGGCTGGCTCGACGCGCGCGGCGACGGGGAGTTCGGGCTGGCGCTGCGCTGCGCGCAGCTGACCGGGGCCGACGGGGGGCGGCAGGCCCGGCTGTTCGCCGGGTGCGGCATCGTCGCCGACTCCGACCCGATCGCCGAGCTGGCCGAGACCCAGGCGAAGCTGGCTGCCTTCCAGGCCGCCCTGGAGGACTGACCCCCTCCCCCGGAAGGGGGGATCACACCGCCTGAGTGCCCCCCTCAGGTGAAGACGAGCCGCCGGCGTCCCGACAGTCTCCAGAACGGGAACACCGACAGGGGGACGACGGATGGACAGCAGGACGCTGAACGGTGGCGGGCGTACGGCCGTCGCCGCGTGGCTGCTGCTGGCCGCTGCCCTCATCGTCCTGGTCGGGTCCACCGGCGGCGAGACCGTGTCCTCGGTCGTCTCCCTGCTCGTCAGCGTCACCGCCGCGGTCGCCGCCTGGCTGGGCGTCCGGCGGTGCCGCCCGGGGCCGGCGGCCCGGTGGGTCGCGGTCGCCGTCTCGCTCAACGCCCTCGGCGACCTCCTCTGGCAGCTCCAGGCGTGGCTGGCCGATGCCCCGCCGGACGTCTCGGTGGCCGACGCCGCCTACCTGTCCTCCTACTGCGCCCTGGGGGCCGCACTGCTGGTCTACGCCGGCGACGGCGACCTCCACCCACGGGCCCGGTTCCACGCCCTGCTCGACGGCGCTGCCGTGCTGGTGATCGCCCTGCTGGTGGTCTGGCAGAGCTCCGTGCACTCGACGCTGACCGACGACAGCCTGCCGCTGGGCACCCGGGCCGTCTGGGCTGCCTACCCGCTGCTGGACGCGGTGGTCATCGGCCTGGTGGTGCGCGGCATGGTCGTGCAGTCGCGGATCGGGGTGCCGGCGCTGCTGCTCGGCCTGGGCTCCGCCGCCTGGCTCGCCTCCGACCTGGCCTGGCTGTTGCTGGCCGCCCCGAACACGGTCAGCGGCTGGCTGGACGCCGGCTGGCTGATCGGTGCGGCCGCGTTCGCCGCGCTGCCCTGGACGGACCGCTCGGACCTCCCGGCCGGTCCGGCGGTGACGCCCGCCACGGCCGGGACCGGGCGCTGGCGGATGACCCTGGCCTTCCTGCCGCTGCTGGTGCCCGGGGCGTTCGAGCTCCGGTCCTGGGTGGCCGGGGAGGACATCGACCCGCTGCCGGGCCTGCTGGCCACCTCCACGCTGACCGTGCTGATGATCGTGCGCGCCCAGCGGCTGCTCACCGACCAGAGCCGTGCCCGGGCCGAGGTCCACTCGTTGGCCCGGCGCTACGAGGCGCTGGCGGTGACCTCTTCCGACGCAGTGGCCGTCGTCGACCGTGACGGGCGGCTCACCTCGGACTCCCGGTCGCTCGCCGAGCTGCTCGGGCGCCCGGGCTGCACCGGGCGCTCGCTGCCACAGCTGCTCAGCGGCATCGGCGTGGACCCCGCCGACGTCCTGGCCACCCTCGACCGGGCCCGGCTCGTGCCGGGTCAGCCGGTCGAGCTGGAGCTGCGGGGCGACCACCCCACCGGCGGCACGGTGTGGCTGGGTGGCCGCGTCGTGGACCTGCGGGACGACCCCGACGTCGGGGGCATCGCCATCAGCGTCTACGACATCACCGCCCGCAAGCTGGCCGAGCAGGAACTGGCCCACCAGGCCTTCTACGACGGGCTCACCGGGCTGGCCAACCGGTCGCTCTTCCTGGACCACGCCGAGCAGGCGCTGCGCCGGGCCGGCCGCACCGGCAGCCCGCCGATCGTGCTCTGCCTGGACCTCGACGGGTTCAAGGACGTCAACGACAGCCTCGGCCACCTGGCCGGGGACGACCTGCTCCGCACGGTCGCCGAGCGACTGCAGGGCGTCGTCCGTGCGACGGACACGGTGGCCCGGCTGGGCGGCGATGAGTTCGCCGTCCTCATCGACGACACCCGGGGCGGCCTGCCGGCCGCCGCCTCGCTGGCCGAGCGGCTGCTGCAGGTCCTCGGCGAACCGGTGCTGCTGCACGGCCACCGGGTCACCGTGGCGGCGAGCATCGGGATCGTCGCCGCCGAGCCCGAGGCGACCCCGCTGTCGTTGTTCCGCGACGCCGACATCGCCATGTACCGGGCCAAGGCCGCCGGCCGGGCCCAGTGGGTCGTGTTCGACCCGCAGATGCGCGCCGCCGCGCTCGAGCGGATCCAGCTGGAGCGGGAGCTGGGTGGGGCACTCGCCGCCGGCCAGCTCCGGCTGGTCTACCAGCCGGTCGTCGACCTGCAGACCGAGCGGGTGGTCGGCTTCGAGGCGCTGCTCCGCTGGCAGCACCCCACCCTCGGCGCCATCGGGCCGGACCGGTTCGTCCCGGTCGCCGAGGACTCCGGGCACATCGTGCCGATCGGTCGCTGGGTGCTCGCCGAGGCCACCCGCACGGCTGCCCGCTGGCAGCGCGCCCACCCCCGGGCCACGCCGCTGTCCATGGCGGTCAACGTCTCCGCGCGCCAGCTGGTCGGCAGCACCCTGGTCGACCACGTCGCCGAGGCGCTGACCTCCAGCGGCATCGCGCCGTCCTCGCTGGTCCTGGAGGTCACCGAGACCGCGCTGGTCACCGACCCGGACGCGGCGGCCGAGCGGCTCCTGGAGCTGCGCGCGCTGGGCACCCGGCTGGCCCTGGACGACTTCGGCACCGGCTACTCCTCGCTGAGCTACCTGCGCCAGTTCGACGTCGACGTGCTCAAGATCGACCGCTCGTTCGTGAACCTGCTCGACGGCTCGGCCGACGACGCAGCGATCGTGCACGGGCTGGTCCAGCTGGGCCGCACGCTGCGGCTGGAGGTCGTCGCCGAGGGCGTGGAGACCGAGGTCCAGCGGGACCGGCTGCGCGCGGAGCGCTGCGACCTTGCCCAGGGCTGGCTGTTCGCCAAGCCGCTGGAGGCCGACGAGGCGGAGCTGCTGCTGCTCGCCGAGGCCTCCGGCACACCGGCGCTGCCCCACCCGCGGCCGGCGCCCATCGCCGGCGACCTGCCCGTCGCCCAGGCCTGAACCGGCGCCGGCCTAGCCGAGGGCGGTGACGGCGGCTGCGCGCAGCCGCGTGGCCAGGGCCGCCTCGGCGGCGGCGTCGGTGCGGACGACGACCACCCGCGGCCCACCGGCGCCCAGCGCGGCCACCAGCTGCGAGGGGTCGCTGACCGCGGTCGCCGCCCAGCCGAGCGAGCGCGCCACCGCCACCAGGTCCCGGCCGTGCGGGGTGCCGAACACCCGCCGGTAGCTGGCCGCGTACTGCGGCTTCCCCGGCTCCAGCTGGGCGAAGATGCCGCCCCCGTCGTTGTCCGGGACGACGACGGTCAGGTCCGGCCGCAGCTCACCCGCCCCGGGCAGCAGCCCGGTCAGGTCGTGCAGGAACGTGAGGTCGCCCATCAGCGCGAACGCCGGACCGCCACCGGCCCCCTGGTGCGCCAGCGCGGCCCCGACCGCGGTGGAGATCGTGCCGTCGATGCCGGCCACCCCCCGGTTGGCCAGCACGGTCAGCCCCGGCCGCGGCACGGCCAGCCGGTCGACGTCGCGCACCGGCGTCGAGGAGCCCAGCACCAGCAGCGCGCCGGCCGGCAGCGTGGCCACCAGGTCCCGGGCCAGCCGGGCCGCGGTCAGCCCGCGCCCGGGGGCGTCGTCCAGTTCCGCGTCGACCGCCGCCCCGACCAGCCGGGCGGCCTCGGCCCACTCAGCCGCCCACTCCCCGCCGCTCCGCGGGCCGGGGTCGCGCAGCGCCAGGCCCGGGTCGAGCTGGGCGCTGCCGACGACGCTGCTGCCCCGGCCCGGGTCGGCCCAGCGCGGCGAGGGCCCGTAGGTCTCCACGGTCACCGCCGGGTCGCCCAGCAGGGCGTTGACCGGCCGGGAGAGCGTGGGCCGGCCGACGACGACCACCCGGTCGGGCCGGTGCGCGGCCAGCCAGTCGGCAGCCCCCAGCAACAGGGCGGAGCCGCGCACCGCCCCGCTCGCGCCCCAGGCCCCGCTGCTGGGCTCGGCCAGCACCGGCCAGCCCCGCTGGTCGGCGACGACGGCAGCAGCCCGCCCGACCGCGGAGGGGGCGTCCCCGGCGACGAGCAGGGTGCGCCCCCCGCCGGCCGGCTCGCCGCCGGTGAGCGGTGCGCTCCGCGTGCCGTCACCGGCCGAGGTGGTCCACGGCGCGCCGTCCGGACGCCCGGTGAACTCACCCGGGAGCGGCGCCGGTCGCTCCCCGCCGTCGTCGGGCATGAGCGGCTCACGGAGGGCCAGGTTCAGGTGCACCGGACCGGGGTCGCCGGACAGCGCACCCCGGGCCACGAGCAGCGCCTTGGCGACGACCGACCGCCAGTACCTGTTCTGCGCCGCCTCCCGACCCGGTTCGGGCACCCCGACGTCCAGTGCCCAGCGCACCGCACCGCCGTAGAGGCCGACCTGGTCGATCGTCTGGTTCGCGCCGGTGGCGCGCAGCTCCGGCGGGCGGTCCGCGGTCAGCGCCAGCAGGGGCACCCCGCTCTCGTGCGCCTCCAGCACCGCCGCGTGCAGGTGGGCGGTCGCCGTCCCGGAGGTGGTCAGCACCGGCACCGGCCGCCCGGCGGCCTTCGCCAGCCCGAGCGCGAGGAACGCCGCCGTCCGCTCGTCGATCCGCACGTGCAGCCGCAGGCGGCCCGCCGTCTCGGCGTCGGCCAGCGCCAGGGCGACCGGCGCGGAGCGGGAGCCGGGCGCGACCACCGCGTCGGTGACGCCGCCGCGGACCAGTTCGTCGACGAGCACCCGGGCGAAGGCGGTGGCCGGGTTCACGGGGCCGTCACCGCGGCCAGCCGGGCACGCCAGCGCTGCTCGACCGCCGGCTCGGCCGCGGTCTCGGCGAGCCGGTCGGGCTCCGGGCGGCGCACCGGCAGCGCACCGTCGACCGGCAGCAACGGCTCACCGGTGACGTCGTCGGTGAACAGCGCGACCGTGGCCAGGCCGCAGGCGAACGGCAGCTCCGGCAGCGCGGCGGCCAGCGCGACGCCGGCGGCGATCCCGACCGAGCTCTCCAGCGCCGAGGAGACCACGCACGGCAGCCCGTGCGCCTCGGCCACCGCCAGCGCCGCCCGCACCCCGCCCAGCGGCTGCACCTTCAGCACCACGACGTCGGCCGCCTCGCGCAGGTCGACCTCGCGGGGGTCGGCGGCGCGGCGGACCACCTCGTCGGCGGCCACCCGCACCTCCACCCGCCGGCGCACCGCCGCCAGCTCACCGATCGTGGCGCAGGGCTGCTCGGCGTACTCCAGGCCCACCCGGTCCAGCTCGCGCAACCGTGCGACCGCGGTGTCGACGTCCCAGGCGGCGTTGGCGTCCACCCGGATCGCCCCGGCCGGGCCGAGCGCATCGCGCACCGCCTCCACCCGGGCCAGGTCGTCGGCGGCGGACTGGCCGGGCTCGGCGACCTTCACCTTCGCGGTCCGGCACCCCGACGCCGTCACGAGGGCGTGTGCCCGGTCCGGTTCCACGGCCGGCACCGTGACGTTGACCGGCACGCTGTCCCGCAGCGGGTCGGGCCAGCCGAGGACGGCGGCCTCGTGCGCCGCGGCCCACCAGCGGCGGCTCTCGGTGACGTCGTAGTCCCAGAACGGGGAGAACTCACCCCAGCCGGCCGGGCCGCGCACCAGCACCCCGTCGCGGACGTCGATGCCGCGGAACCGGGTGCGCATCGGCACCGACCAGACGTGCACCGCCAGGGCCGCCGCTGCGGCGTCGGGAGGGGCGGTGACCACGGCCGACAGCGTAGGCGGGCGGCCGGGACACCCGGGGGCGGTCCTGGTGCACAGGCCAACCGACCCCTAGCGTGCACTCCGCAGCGCCGCCGGAGATCCGGCGCGCCCGAGACCCGGAGGTCCCCCGTGGCCCACTCGACGGCTCCAGGGACCGTCACCGTCGACCGCACCCCCCGCCGTCCCGGGCTGCCGGTGCGGTGCGGCGTGCGCGGCTGCGCCTGCGAGGACCCCCGCCAGCTGCGCAACGCCGCGAACGTCGTCACCGTGGTGCGCACGCTGGCGTCGCTGGCGCTGGTGACCACCGCCGCCGTCCAGCACTCCTGGCCGTGGCTGCTCGCCGCCTACCTGACCTACTGGATCGGCGACTCCGCCGACGGCAACGTCGCCCGCTGGCGGCACCAGGAGACCCGCTTCGGCGCGGTGTTCGACGTGGTCTGCGACCGGATCAACTGCATCAGCTGCGCCCTGGTGCTGCTGATGTTCATCGACGCACCGTGGCCGGTGGCGGTCTTCCTCTTCCAGTTCGTCGTGGTCGACCTGCCGCTGACCCTGCTGCCGATGCGCTGGCCGGTGCTCTCGCCCAACTACTTCTCCCTCGTCGACCGGCTGGCCTGGACGCTGAACTGGCACGTGGTCGCCAAGGTCACCAACACCACCCTGCTGGTGCTGCTGTTGGTGTTCGTGCCCGACCAGCGGGTGGCCCTGGTCGCCGCCTCGGTGGTCCTGGTGATCAAGGTCTGGTCGCTGGGCCGGGTGCTCCGGCTGCCCCTGCCCAGCGACCCGGTGCACGTCCGGCAGCCGACCTCGGGCGCCGCCGGCCGTGCCTGACGCCGGCACGATCGGCCTGATCGCGCTCGGCCTGGTGGTCGGCGCCGTCTCCGCCGTCACGCCGTTCCTGCCGGTGGAGGCCTACGTGATCGGCCTGGCGGTCGCCCGGTCCCCCACCGTCGCCGTCGCCGGCGCCGTGGCCGCAGCGATCGGCCAGACCGCGGGCAAGGTGCTGCTGTTCTCCGCCGCCCGGGGCGCGACCAGCTCCCGCTGGCTGGAGCGGCTGCGCGAGCGCGGGGCGGCGGAGGCGGCCGCGATCGCCGCCGCCGAGGCGGCTGGGGAGCCACCCCCGGGCGGGCCGGTGAAGCGGGCGCTCCGGCCGGTGGGCCGCTGGCTGGGGCGGGTCAACGCCCGAGGCGTCGCGCTGCTGTCCGGCCGCGGGGGCCCGGGGGTGGTGCTGCTCAGCGGCTCGGTGGGCATCCCGCCGCTGCTGGCGATCGCCTTCTACGCCGGGACGTCGAAGATGAGCCTGCGGGCGTTCGTGGTGACCTGCCTGGTCGGCCGCGCCATCCGGTTCGTCGTCCTGGCGCTGGTGCCCGACCTGTTCTGAGTGCGGGCCGCCGTAGCCTGACTCCTCGTGCACCGGCAGCTGACCCTCGTGGCCGCGCCGCCGCCGGAGGCGGCCGCGGCGGTGCTGTCCACCGTCTGGCCGGCGCTCCTCCGCAGCCTGGACGGCGACGGGCCGCTGGCCGTGCTGCCCGCCGGCACCGGGCCCGCCGACGCGGCGCGTGCGGTGCTCCGGCCCGACGAGCCGCTGGAGCCGGGCACCGACCTGGTCGTGGTGACCTCCGGGTCGACCGGTGCCGGCAAGGGCGTGCTGCTCTCCGCGGCGGCGCTCCGGGCCTCGGCGGCCGCCACCGCCGACCGGCTGGGCGGCCCCGGCAGCTGGCTGCTCGCCCTGCCGACCTCGGCGATCGGCGGGCTGCAGGTGCTCGTCCGGACCGCGCTGGCCGGCCGGGAGCCCGTCGTCCTCATCCGGGGCGAGTCGCTGGCCACCGCCGCGGCCCGGCTGCCGGCCGGCGACCGCCGCTACGTCGCCCTGGTGCCCACCCAGCTGCGCCGGTACCTGGCCGACGAGCCGGCCGTGCTGGCCTCCTTCGACGGCGTGCTGATCGGTGGCGCCGCCACCGACCCCGCCCTGCTCGCCGCCGCCCGCCGCGCCGGCGTGCAGGTGCGCACCGCCTACGGCATGAGCGAGACCGCCAGCGGCTGCGTCTACGACGGCGTGCCGCTGGCGGGGGTCTCCGTGCGGGTGACCGACGGG
>NZ_JAAKGN010000175.1:0-9129 GCF_011039295.1 Modestobacter sp. KNN46-3
CCGGCCTCGGGGGTGTAGGCGGCGGCGTCGGCCAGCCCGAAGCCGATGCGCCCGTTGTTGGCCACGAACGCCGGGTGCCCCTCGGTCATCGACCGCTCGACGGTCTGCAGGTCGGCGCGGGCCAGCTCCCGGGCGTCGGTCCGGCGGTGGTGCAGCTTCCACGCCGCACCGGCGAGGGTCGCGCTGACCTCCTCCAGGTAGGTGCCCAGCAGCTGGTCGGGGATGCCGAGGTCGTGCTGCAGCTCGTCGACCAGCGCCAGCGCGTCCAGCGGTGCGTCGACGCCGTCGACGGTGCGGGACACCGACGCCGGGTCCACGTCCCAGTGCTCCAGCGGCAGCACCCGCGCGGCGAACCGGTACCGGACGTCCGCGGCGGTGCGCAGCGACCACCAGGTCCGGCCCAGGCCGTCGGCCGGCCCGCCGTCCGCCTCGGGGGTGACGAGTCGCTCGTGGCCGAACTCCGACAGCGCCTTGGTGACGACGTGCCGGTGCGCCCGGGCCATCGCCACCGGCTCGAGGTGCTCGGCGCCCAGCGGGACGGCGTCCGCCGACAGCTCGTCCCGCTCGGCCGTGGACGCGGTCATGCCAGCACCCGGCCCAGCTCGCTCGCCGCGAAGGACGCCGGGGTGCAGGTGCTCAGTGCCGCGGTCTTGTGCCCCAGGTCGACCAGGCCGTGCTCGACGAAGCCCGCCGCCTGGTTCTTCGCCCGGATCGCCGCGTTGCGCGCGTCCGGCTCGACGACCACCCGGCGCGCGCCCGGGCGGTCCAGGGCGAAGCGCACGACCGCCGCCATCACGGCCGAGGTCAGCCCGCGGACGGGTGCGGCCCCCTCGGCCGGCGGTGCGACGAGGACGTGCATCCCGACGTCGCCGGGCTCGGCCGCCCAGACGCCGACCAGCTCCCGGTGGCGGGGGTCGTAGGTCTCGGCGAGGAACGCCGGGGTCCCGTCGACCCGGCCCAGCCACGCGTCGTGGTGCGGGTCGGCGGTGATCGCGGCGTAGGCGGTCCGCACCGCTGCCGGCTCGGCGCCCTGCATGAGCCAGTAGACCGAGCGCGGGTGGGTGACCCAGGAGTGCAGCAGGTCCAGGTCGCGGTCGACGTCCAGCGGTTCCAGGGTCAGCACCCCGACGGTCGTGCGGACCGACCAGGGGGGCGCGGCGGGGGCGGCGCTCATCGCAGGGCCCCGGTCGCCGTCAGCCCCGCCTCGTCGGGCAGCGCGTCGGCGTCCTCGGCGTCCTCGAGCTCGACCCCGAACTCCTGGTAGGCGATGTGCTGCTCGACCGGGTAGACCTCCCGGCCGCACATCGCGTTGAGGATCACCGAGTTCCGGTAGGGGCCCATGCCGAGGTCGGGCGCGGTGAGGCTGTGGGTGTGCTCCTCGGCGTTCTGCACGAAGACCTCCCGGCCGGTGGTGTCCACCGCGTAGTCCAGCGCCACGTCGTACCGGCCGCGCGCGTCCCACCGGATCCGGTCCCGGACCGGGTCCAGGAACGCCGGCACCCGGGACCGGTAGCCGGTGGCGAGGACGAGCCCCCGCGTCGACCTGCTGACCGTGCGCCCCTGCTCGGCGTGGTGCAGCCGCAGCTCGTAGCGCCGCTGCTCGGCGTCCCAGTGGGCGCCGACCACCTCGACGCCGGTGTGCAGCGACGAGGGCACCGCGCCGCGTCGTCCGGTGCGGTAGAGGGTGTCGTAGATGGCGTCCACGAGGGTGCCGCTGATGCCCTTGTAGAGGTGGCGCTGCTCGCGGGCGAGGGCGTCGCGGCGCCCCATCGGCAGGGCGTGGTGGTACCGGGCGTACTCCGGCGAGGTCATCTCCAGGGTCAGCTTCGTGTACTCCATGGGGAAGAACCGGGGGGAGCGGGTGAGCCAGTCGACGCGGTACCCGAGCCGGTCGGCGTCGGTGAGCAGGTCGAGGTACACCTCCGCCGCGCTCTGCCCGCTGCCCACGACCGTCACGTGCCCGAGGGTCTGCAGCTCTTCCTTGTGCTCCAGGTAGGCCGAGGAGTGCCAGGCCGGGCCGGGGAGGTCCCGCACCGGCTCGGGGACCCACGGCGCCGTCCCGACGCCGAGGACCAGCCGCCGGCCCAGGTGCACCTCCGGCTCACCCGAGCGGACGTCGCGGGCGTGCACCCGGTAGACCCCGGCGGCGGCGTCGTGCTCGACCCGCTCGACGCGCCGGCCCAACCGCAGCCCGGGCACCCGCTCGGCGACCCAGCGGCAGTAGGCGTCGTACTCCGCGCGCAGCGGGTGGAAGTCCTCGCGGATGTAGAAGGGATAGAGCCGGCCGGTCGCCTTGAGGTGCGCCAGGAAGGAGTACGGCGACGTCGGGTCGGCCATGGTCACCAGGTCGGCGAGGAACGGGACCTGGAGGGTGGTGCCCTCGATCATCATCCCGGGGTGCCAGGAGAACTCCTCGTGCTCGTCGAGGAAGACGCCGGACAGGTCGGGCACCGGGGCGGTGAGCGCGGCCAGGCCGAGGTTGAACGGCCCGATGCCGACGGCGACGAAGTCGTGCACGGGGTCGGTGCTCATGCCGGGGCCTGCCCGCCGGCCAGCGCCAGCGCCGCGGGGGTCACCGCGGACTCCGCGACCAGGTCCTCACCGGCTGCCCGGACCAGGTCGACCACCGCGCGGACGTCCGCCCGGGTGGTCGCCGGGTTCAGCAGGGTCAGCTTCAGCCACGCGCGCCCGTCGACGACGGTGCGGGCGACGACCGCCTCCCCCTCGTCGAACAACCGCTCGCGGATGCCGGCGACGAGCAGGTCGGCGGCGGCCGGGTCGAGCGGGCCGCCGGGGCCGATGGGCCGGTGCCGGAACAGGACGGTGCTCAGCGACGGTGCGCTGTACACCTCGATGTCCGGGGCGGCGCAGAGGTCCTCGTGGACCTGCACGGCGAGGTCCAGGCAGGTGTCGAAGGCCTCGCCGATCGCGTCGGCCCCCATGGCGCGCAGCGTCACCCACAGCTTGAGCGCGTCGAAGCGCCGGGTGGTCTGCAGGCTCCGGTCGACCTGGTTCGGCGCCCGCTCACCGCGCGGGTTGAGGTACGCCGCGTGGTGGGTGACGTGCCGCAGCGTCGCGCCGTCGCGGACCAGCACCGCCGAGGACGCCACCGGCTGGAAGAAGGTCTTGTGGAAGTCCACGGTCACCGAGTCGGCGCGTTCGATGCCGTCGAGCAGGTGCCGGCGGCGGCGGGACACCAGCAGCCCGCCGCCGTACGCGGCGTCGACGTGCAGCCACGCGCCGACCTCCGCGCAGACGTCGGCCACCGCGGGGAGCGGGTCGATCCGGCCGAGGTCGGTGGTGCCGGCGGTGACGGACACCGCCATGACGACGTCGCCGGCGTCCCGGACCCGGGCGGCGACCTGACCCAGCGCGGCGGGGTCCATCCGGTGCCGCTCGTCGGTCGGCACCGTGAGCACCGCGTCGGTGCCGAGCCCGAGCAGGCGTGCGGCCTTGCCGACGCTGAAGTGGGCCTGGTCGGTGGCCAGCACCCGCAGCCGCGCACCCGGGGGCAGCACGCCGCCCGGCAGCGCGGCGAGCGCCTCGTCCCGGGCCAGCAGCAGCGCGTGCAGGTTGGACTGGGTGCCGCCGCTGGTGAACACGCCGTCCGCAGCGGGGCCCAGGCCGGCGCGGCCGGCGGCCCAGGCGACGAGCCGGCGCTCCATCAGGGTGGCCGTCGTCGACTGGTCGTAGGTGTCGACCGAGGTGTTGACCGCGGAGGCGAGCAGGTCCGCCGCCAGGGCCGGGATCGCGACCGGGCAGTTGAGGTGGGCCACGTAGCCGGGCTCGTGGAACCACACCGCGTGCTCGAGGTAGATCCGGGAGGTCTCCTTGAGGGCGGAGAACGTGTCGCCGAGCGGGGCCTCGAGGTCGACCCCGGCCACGAGCTCCTCGAGGTCCTGCTGCGGCACGCCCGAGCAGGGGCGGCGGACCACCCGCACGCGGTCGGTGAGCGCGCCGAGCGCCGCGGTGACGACCGCGGCGTAGTGGTCGACCGTCTCGCCCGAGAACAGGTGTGCGGTCGGCGTGTGCTCCGTCACGAACGAGCCCTTCCGTAGGTTAGCCTCCCCTAAACACGGCGGACGGTACACGGGGCTCGGACCCGGTGCGCGGGGGTCCTGCCGGGGGTGACGGCGAGAGGGACGAGCGATGCAGCACGGCTGGGAGGGCGTGGTCCTCAAGGCGCTGCGCGGTAAGGACTTCGTCCTCACCGTGCGCGGGAGCGAGCAGGTCGGCGAGCAGTACCAGCGGGTCCGGGTCTCCGACGGCGGGCTGCTCGCCGCCTGCCCGCCGCACCCGGCGATGTGGGTCCGGCTGTGGTTCGAACACGAGGGGCGCGCCCACCAGCGGGCGTACACGCTCGTCGATCCGGACCCGGCGGCGGGCACCTTCGACCTCGAGTTCGCCCTGCACGACGGTCCGGCCGCGCACTGGTCCGTCGCGGTGCAGCCCGGCGGCACCATCGAGGCGACGGTGCAGGGCACCCGCGAGGCCGAGCCACCCCCGGCGACCCGGGTGGTGCACCTCGTCGGTGACCCGGCGTCCCTGCCGGCGGTGAACTCGCTGCTCGACGCCCACCCGACGACGCCCGCGCGGGTCTGGCTGGAGGCCGGGCACCCGGCCGACCGCGACCTCCCCGTGCGCGCCCGGGCCGGGCACGAGGTGGTGTGGGTCGACCGCGACGGCGCCGCCCCCGGGCAGGCGCTGCAGGCCGCCGTGACGGGTGCCTGGGCGGTGGACGCGGCAGCCGACCCGGCGCGGGACTGGTTCTGGGTGGCCTGCGAGGCCGCCGCCGCCCGGGCGCTGACCAAGCACCTGCGTCGTGACCTCGGCGTGGCCAAGGACCGCGTGTCCTCCCTCGCCTACTGGCGCGCGACGTGACCGCGCCGTCCGCACCCGCCGTCGCCGATTCGTCGCCGGTGGCGGCGGGCCGACCGCCGTGGGCGCTGCTCACGACCCTGTGGGTCACCCAGTACGTCGGCATCGGCTTCCTGACCGTCGGGCTGGTCGCGATCCTGCGGGCCGACGGCGTCTCCCTCGCCGACCTCTCGCTCATCTCGCTGCTCGGTCTCGCCTGGCCGCTCAAGCTGCTCTGGGCGCCGCTGCTGGACCGGTACGGGTCCCGGCGGCTCGGGCACCACCGCTCCTGGTTGCTGGTCCTGCAGAGCGGCATGGTCCTGGCGCTGCTGGCGCTGCTGCCCTTCGACGACCCGGCCGCCTCGCTCGGCCCGCTCGTGGTCGTCTGCGCCGTCTACGTGCTGCTGTCGGCGACCCAGGACGTGGCCGCCGACGCCCTCGCCGTCCGGCTGCTGCGCCCGGAGGACCGCGGCCTCGGCAACGGGGTCCAGGTGGGTGCCAGCTACGTCGGCACCGTGCTCGGCGGTGGTCTCTGCGTCCTGGTGTACGACCGCGCCGGGTGGACCGCGGCCGTGCTGCTGCTCGCCGCCCTCACCCTGGTCGCGCTCGTGGTCGTGCTCCGGTTCCGTGAGCCGGAGCGCGACCCCCGGGTGCCCGGGAGCGCGGCGTGGGGTGCGTTGATCGGGGTGTTCCGCCGTCCCGGCGTGCCGGTCTGGGCGCTGGGCGTGGTGCCGCTCGTCTACGGCGGCGCGGCGGGGGTGTACGCCCTGCCCAGCGCGGCGCTGGTGGACGCCGGGTGGTCCCTCACCCGCATCGGCGTGGTCACCGGCGTCGTCGTCAGCGTGCCCGCGGCGCTGGCCGGCCCGCTCGCGGGGTGGCTGGTCCGCCGCTGCGGCCGGGCCGCGGTGCTCGTGGGCGGTGGCGTCGCCCTGGCGCTGTCGACGGCCGGGCTGGTCCCGCTGCTCCTCGGGTCGGCTCCGCTCACCGGCACGGTGGTGGCGCTCAGCGGCTTCCTCGTCGCGTACACCGCGCTGAACGTGGTGGTCTACACGGTGAGCATGGACCTCTCCCGCCCGGCCACGGCGGGCACCGACTTCACCGCGCTCACCACGGTCCCGCTGCTCGCCTCCTTCCTCACCGCCTCCGCCGCGCTCGCCACGGCGGCGCTCGTCGGGTACGTCGCCTCGGCGGCCCTGTGGTGCGGCGTCACCCTGGTCGGGGTGGTGCTCGGCGTGCGGTGGTTGCGAGCCGCGCCGCTCCGGTGACCACGGTCCCGGCCGGCCGGACGGCGGTGGACCCGCCCCGGCGGCTGCCGCTGCTCGCGGTCGAGGCGGCGACCCTGCTCTCCGGCACGGCCAACGGGGTCACCTCCGTCGTCCTGCCGTGGCTCGTCCTGGAGCGCGGCGGCGGCGCGGCCGGCGCCGGCCTCGTCGCCGCGGGGACGGCGCTGCCGCTGGTGCTCACCGCGGTGCTCGCCGGCGTCGTCGTCGACCGGGTCGGCCGGCGGCGGGTGTCGGTGTTCTCCGACGTGGTCTCCGCGGCCGCGGTCGCCGCGATCCCGCTGCTGGAGCTGGCGACGGGCGGGCTGGGGCTGGGTGCGGTGGTCGCGCTGGCCGCCCTGGGGGCCCTGCTCGACCCGGCCGGCGTGACGGCGCGCGAGGCGATGCTCCCCGAGGCCGCCGCGGCCGCCCGGCTCCCGCTGTCCCGGGTCAACGGCGTCCACGAGGCGGTGTGGGGGTCGGCGTTCTTCATCGGGCCGGCGGTCGGCGGCGTGCTGATCGGGCTGGTCGGCGCGGTCCCGGCGCTGTGGGCCACGGCGGCCGCCTTCGCGCTGTCGGGTCTCGTCGTGGCCCTCGTCCGGGTGCCCGGCGGCGGGCGGCCGGAGCCCCGCACGGAGTCCTCCGGCAGCGCGGTCCGGCGCGTCCTCACCGACACCGCCGAGGGGATCGCCGTGCTCCGCCGCGACCGCCTCGTGCGGTGCGCCGCCCTGGTCGCCGTCCTGGTCTCGGCGACGTACCTGCCGATCTCGGCGGTGCTGCTGCCGGTGCTGTTCGAGGAGCAGGGCGCCCCCGGCCGGCTCGGCCTGCTGCTCCTGGTGATGAGCGGCGGTTGGGTGCTCGGGAGCCTGCTGCAGGGTGCGCTGGGCCACCGGCTGCCCCGCAGCGTCGTGCTCCGGGTCGCCACCGCGGGGGCGTCGGTCGCGCTCGTGCCGTTCGTGGCCCTGCCGCCCTACCCGGTCCTGCTCGGCTGCGGCGCGCTCGCCGGGCTGCTGTTCGGCCCGATCAACCCGCTGGTCAACCTGGCCTTCCAGCGCCGGGTGCCCACGCACCTGCGCGGGCGGGTGCTCGGGATAGTCGCCTCCGGCGCGTACGCCGCGGGGCCGGCCGGCTACCTGGCGGCCGGCGTGCTCGTCGACACCACCGGGCTGCGCGCGGCCTTCGCCGTCTTCGTCGGCGCCGTCGTCCTCGCCGGCCTCTCCGTGCTGGTGATGCGCCCGCTCCGGGAGCTCGACGACCTGTCGGACGGGGAGGGGCCTCCGCCGGGTCTGCCGGCCGCGGCCGGGCCGGTGCTGCCCGAGCCCCGGGCATCGGCAGCCCGGTAGCGTCTCCGGCACATCACGGCAGTGCGCGAGGAAGCCGGTGCGAACCCGGCGCGGTCCCGCCACTGTGAGCCCCGGCGTCGTCGAGATGCGGGGGCGAGCCAGACACTCCGGCTGCCGTGCTCGACGACCCGGGGCGCGGACCCCGAGGGAGGCACCGACGTGAGCTCACGCACCTTCACCCTGCTCTCCACCTCCGACACCGACCTGCTGGCGGCCCGAGCCAGCGACTCGTCGTGGCGGCTGGGCAACCCCTACCGCGCCGGCGACCTCGCCGAGTTCGCCGCCGGCACCGATCTCGTCGTGGTCCGCATCCTGGGGTCCCGCCGGAAGTACGAGGACATGGTCGCGCCCCTGTTGGGCCTGGGCGTCCCGGTGGTCGTGCTGGGTGGTGAGCAGCTGCCCGACGCCGAGCTGATGGAGCTCTCGACCGTCCCGATGGGCGTGGCCACCGAGGCGCACGCCTACCTGGCCCAGGGCGGCCCGGACAACATGGTGCAGCTGCACCGCTTCCTGGCCGACACGGTGCTGCTGGACGGCGAGGGCTTCGACGCCCCGGCCGTCGCACCGGACTGGGGCCTGCTGGACCGCCCGACCAGCTCGACCGGCCCGCGGATCGCCGTCCTCTACTACCGGGCGCACCACCTGGCCGGGAACACCGCGTTCGTGCACACGCTGTGCGACGCGATCGAGACCGCCGGCGGCGTGCCGGTGCCGGTCTACACCGCGTCCCTGCGGTCGGTGGACCCGGAGATGCTCGACGTGCTGCGCACGGTCGACGCGATGGTCGTCACGGTCCTGGCGGCCGGCGGCTCGAAGCCCGCCACCGCCTCCGCCGGTGGGGACGACGGCGCCTGGGACGTCGGCGAGCTGGCCCGCCTCGACGTGCCGGTGATCCAGGGCCTGGTGCTCGGCACCCCGCGGGCGACCTGGGCGGCCAACGACGACGGGCTCTCCCCGCTGGACGTCGGCAACCAGGTCGCCATCCCGGAGTTCGACGGCCGGATCATCAGCGTGCCGTTCTCCTTCAAGGAGGTCGACGAGGAGGGCCTGACCTCCTACGTGCCCGACCCGGAGCGGGCCGCCCGGGTGGCCGGCACCGCCGTCGCGCACGCCCGGCTGCGGCACACCGCCCCGGCCGACCGCAAGATCGTGGTGATGCTGTCGGCGTACCCGACCAAGCACGCCCGGATCGGCAACGCGGTCGGCCTGGACACCCCCGCCTCGGTGGTCCGGCTGCTGGCCGCGATGGCCGGGCAGGGCTACGACATCGGCCCGTTCGACGGCGAGGGTTCGCTGCCCGGCGTCGCCGACCTGGACGGCGACCGGCTGGTGCACGCCCTCATCGAGGCCGGCGGCCAGGACCCGGACTGGCTGACCGCCGAGCAGCTGTCCGGCAACCCCGTGCGCATCCCGGCCGCGGAGTACCGCCGGTTCTTCGACACCCTCCCCGCCGAGCTGACCGACCGGATGGTGGAGCACTGGGGGCCGCCGCCCGGTGAGCTCTTCGTGGACCCGACCGACGACTGCATCGTGTTCGCCGCGCTGCGCGCCGAAGGACGAGCGCAGCCAGTGGTAGGCGGCCAGGTAGTGGTGCGACGGCGGCAGGTCGGGGTCGTGGTAGATCGCGATCGGGTTCTCCCCGAAGCCGCGCGGCGGCTGGACCATCACCA